>DAOWGM010000036.1 GCA_030637515.1 Bacteroidales bacterium | reverse complement strand
GGTTCACCTGATTCTATTTTCAGGCAATTTATTGATTTTAACTTACCTGAAAATGGAATTAGGTGAACCTGATGCATCGGGTCGTCGTCGTCCTATACCAATTGAAGGTTCTGAATTTGAGATTGAATTGGATTATGCTTTAGCTGCAATTGGACAAAAAACAGAAGTTAATTTCTTAGATGATATTAATGAATATGCTACCGATGGTAAATTAGAAGTTAACCGTTGGGGCGATATCGATGCTGATAAAAACACATTACAAACCGGTGTAAAATCAGTTTTTGCTGCCGGCGATGGAGTGTCCGGCCCTGCAACAATTATTGAAGCAGTAGCTCAGGCTAAAACTGCAAGTCGTAGTTGCCATCAATATTTGATGGGATTACCTTTGGACGCAGAACAAAAAGAATTTATCAGTCGAAAAGATAATTTCAAAGAACTTACTTCAAGTGATTTCTTGGGAAGATATCAAAATCAAATCCGTGAGGAAATGCCTGTTCTTCCTGCTGAAGACCGTGTTAATTTTAAAGAAGTTGAATTAGGTTATAACGGAGAAGAAGTAGCACAACACGAAGCAGATCGTTGTTTAGAATGTGGTTGTACCGAATTCCATACTTGCGACCTGAAAAAGTATTCGACACAATACGATGCAGATCAAAAACATTTCGAAGGCGAATTTCATGCAAAGGAACTGGATTTCTCACATCCGTTTATCGAGATAGATAATAATAAGTGTATTCTTTGCGCACGTTGTGTAAGAATTTGTAAAGAAGTGGTTGGTGCAAATGCGCTGGGACTGGTAAATCGAGGGTTCGATACATTTGTTGCTCCAAGTATGGGGAAATCATTAACAGAAACAGATTGTGAATCTTGTGGATTATGTATTTCAACTTGTCCGACAGGTGCAATTACTGAAAATGTTGCTTTTAAACCGGGTCCTGTAAAATTGGATACTGTTAGCACGATATGTAATTATTGTTCGGTAGGCTGTGAAGTTGAATATCATCATAAATCAGAATTTGTTTGGAAAGCTACAGGCAAAGAAGGACAAGTTAATAAAGAAGGAAATATTTGTCGTTATCCAAAGTTTGGATATGGCATTATGAATGATACAAAACGATTAACTCAACCACTGTTAAAAGTTGATGATAATTTTGAAATTATTAGCTGGCAAAAAGCTTTTGACATTATCGTTGATGAAATTAAAGGTGCCGATTCTGACGAAAATGGTTTTTTTGCAGGAGCACGTTTAAGTAATGAGGAAATGTACTTAATTCAGAAGTTGGCAAGAGTAGGAGCTAAAACAAATAATATCTCAAGTTTTCATTATATAGGACAGGGGAGATGGTATAGTGGAAATTCAGAAGCAAATGTTCCTTTTGAGCAAATAAAAGATGCAAGTAGAATTTATTTATTAGGATCGGAAGTTAATATGGATAATGCTGTTGTTAGCTTTATGATAAACAATGCCCGTGAAATTGAAAATACTCCGGTTGAATTAGTTACAAATAAGGAGTTAAGCGCATTAGAACATAAAGTTGATAAAACAGTTAAAGTTAAATCATATTATCATTTCGTTAAAGCAGTTAATTATTATTTAATAGAAAAAGGATTACATAATGCTTTGTTTATTAAAGATAACTGTAATGATTTTGAAGAGTATAAAAAGGATTTAGCTAAAGAAAACTACGAAGAATTAATTAAAGAATCAGGAGCTTGTTGTCGGGAGTGTATCGAAGAATTTGCAGAAAACTATAATAAAGAAATAAATGCAGTTCTTGTATTCTCAGAAAAAGAAGTTTCGTCGAATGTAAGCAGGGAATTGTTTAATTTGGCAATGATTACAGGCAAGTTAGGAAAAACAGCTAATGGCTTGATTTCATTGAAAGAAAAGAATAATTCGCAAGGACTATTCGATATGGGAATTTCAACGAAAAATGGTGTTGGTGATATTGATCTTGGTGACGAAAAATATGCTAAGAAACTCGCTAAGAAATGGAACGTGGATGAGTTGCCTGAACTAAGAAGTGATAGTATGAAAACACAATTAAACGAAGGTTTAATTAAGAAATTCTACATTTTTGGCGAAGATCCTGTTGGATGTGCTACCGATAAGGCTAAAGTTCAAAAGTGGTTTGGAGATGCAGAGTTTATTATGGTTCAGGATTATTTTTTAACCGAAACAGCAAAGCAAGCTAACTTAGTGCTTCCGGCAGTGTTCCCTGTTGAAACATCAGGTAGCTTTACAAATACACAAAAGAATATTCAGGTATTCGAAAAGCAATTTAAAGGTAAAGTTGATGTGGAAAATTTCATGCAGCTTGTTCATATACTTAATCAGTTTACAGAAACTAAAGTTGAGTCAGTTGATGATATCAGAAAAGAAATATTTGAATTGTTATCGGATATTGAGAAGAAAGAAAACTATCAATTCATTTATACCGAAAAGGATAATTTGAATAAAATGTTTAACCATGCTTGCGATTTTGTTGTTAAATACTTTGATGAGAAATTCAAAGAAGCTTTTAATTAAATCGTAAAATACTTGCTTCGTATAGTATTATTTAATAATTTATAGTAAAATTTTTAAAAGTATAATTATGTATAATTTTGTATCATTAAAAGTAAAATGCCCGGATTGTGGTAAATCATTAATGGATCATGAGAAATTAGTTGATCATGAATCAAGTATAAAATTGCATATTAAAATAGGCAATAATAATGGTACTATAAACTTAAGTTCAATTTACGGAAGTTATAATTATATATG
>DAOWGM010000018.1 GCA_030637515.1 Bacteroidales bacterium | reverse complement strand
TTTTTGACAAGACAGTAAATTTTATTTGAAACTGAAATTGAAAATTGAAAGTTCTGTGTGCGCCACAGCCTTTAACAGCTGTTCAAATTCAAGCGGGGTTTTGGGTGGTGTTTTGACAAATAATGCTATCTTTAAACTTTATTAACGGGGGATAGGGAAACAAGGCGAAATCCCCGCCAAAATTTAACAGCGAACCGTTAGTATGAATAAAAACAAAGCGCAGCAATGAGAAGAAACATTTCTTTTAGGATAATTTCATTAACACTTATAATCTCTCTTTTTATTAGTTGCTCAACTGATAGTTTTGAGAATAAATTGAAAAGTGGAGATATAATTTTCCAAACTTCAAAATCACAACAAAGTAAAGCCATTCAATTAGCTACTCATTCGAAATATAGTCACGTCGGGATAGTTTATGTAGAAAATGATAAGATATTAGTTTATGAAGCAGTTCAACCAGTAAAATTGACACCACTTCATGAATGGATAGATCGAGGAGAAAAGAAACACTTTGTTGTTAAGCGATTGAAAGAATCGGAGAAATATTTGACAAGTAGCAACTTGATGAAAATGAAATCAATTGGCGAAAAGTTTATTGGGAAAAATTATGATATTTATTTTGAATGGTCAAATGACAGAATCTACTGTTCTGAATTAG
This sequence comes from Bacteroidales bacterium, assembly GCA_030637515.1. Taxonomy (GTDB): domain Bacteria; phylum Bacteroidota; class Bacteroidia; order Bacteroidales; family UBA12077; genus UBA12077. The sequence continues at coordinate 6,219 of DAOWGM010000018.1, read as the reverse complement.
TTTGGAAAATTTATAAGGAAGCAGTTGGAATTGAAATTGGGAAACTTCAAACTTTGAAAGAATTTGACTTAGAAAATGAAATTGTAAAGGAAATAATGACGAAACGTTACGGAGAGACAATTCCAATGGATGAGAAAGTGATATCACCATCCGAAATGTTCCAATCCGAAAAACTAATAACAATAATTGAAAATTAATACTAATTTAAAAACAGAATATAATGACAGAGAAAAATTACCCCGTTTTAATGGACAGAGTAAAAGCTGCTCTTATTGACTCTATGTTTTTAATAGGAGAAATTATACTTGTTAGTTATATCTTTTCTTTATTTGAAAATGTTCCTGATTATGCCAGAATAATAGTATTTGTGTTTATTTTTCTGCTTTATGATCCATTATTTACAAGTCTATTTGGAGGCACAATTGGACATATGATTATGAATATTAGAGTGAAAAGAAGCCGAAATGAAGAAAGAAACATATTATTTCCACTTGCAATAATAAGGTTTATTGTAAAAGTATTTTTAGGATGGCTTTCTCTATTAACTGTTACTGGAAATAACAAGAAAAAAGCTATTCATGATATGGTGGTTGGCTCCGTAGTAATTTTTCGTAGTCAAGAAGCTTAATTTTTACTCATACTAACATCGGGTCATAAAACATGCGGGTTTTTGGTGGTTTGCGAGCTTTTTGCTATCTTCAAACTTTATTAACGGGTGATAATGAAACAGGGCGAAATCCCGCACGATTTCATACCCGAGGACCGTTAGGCAGAATATGCGGAAAGTACACAACTATGAAATAAACTAATGAGACAAGCGATTACGAAATATTTCTATGACTTGACCAGATATAATCTTGGATTTTCGATACTCATTGGAATTTCAATAAGACCGATTGCTGGGATTATTACATTTGGGACTTTTGGAATGCTTGTTGGATTAATTTGCTATAGATATTTTCAAAACAATCAATATTATTTTTATTACAATTTGGGAATAAAGAAAACTAAACTTATATCAATAACCTGGATTATTAATTTATCTGTAGCAACAATTTTCTTATGGATTAGTAGATAAATGAGCAGACTGACTATAAATAATGTAACAAAAGGATTTAAAAACCATCCTGTGCTTTCTGATATATCATTTCAGACTGAGACTGGAGAAATACTTGGAATATTTGGGAGAAACGGAAGTGGAAAATCAACCTTATTAAAAATTTTGTTTGGCACGTTAAAACCAGATACTCTAAACGGCTTCCTTGATTCGGAAAAGTATTTACCATCAAAGAATGTTCAGTTAAGAAATATAGCATACTTACCGCAAAATAATTTTCTGCCAAAAGATATTAAAGTGAGAAATGTTGTACCGCTATATTTTAGTAATGGTGATATTCAAGATAAGATCTTTTTTGACCCAAGAATTGCGAAAATTGAAAATCAGCGAATAGGGACTTTGTCTCATGGAGAAAGAAGATATTTAGAAATACTAATGATTTCCAGATTGCCTCATGAATTTATTCTCCTTGACGAGCCTTTTTCAATGATTGAGCCGTTATATCAAGATGCAATAAAAGAATTGTTGTTGAGTATAAAAAAGGATAAGGGCATAATTCTGACTGACCATTATTATTTTGATGTACTACAAATCACTGATAGAAACGTATTGATAAAGAATGGTACTACGATACAAATTCGTGACAAAAGTGATTTGGTAGAAAATGGATATATTTCAAAACTGAAAGTATCATGAAAACATACTCTGCCTAACAGCGGGTCAATAATAATTGGGGTTTTGGCAATATGCAAAGGTTTTCCTATCTTCAAACTTTTATCAGCGGTGGATAATGAAACAGGGCGAAAATCCCCAATAATTTTTACCCGCAACACGTTATAGCCCATTTTAGGCGAATGAATTTAAAAATACTTACCTTTATTAAAATTAAATTTTCATTATGAAAAATGCTAATTTGAAGATAAGTCTTATTATTCTGACAATAATGTTGACAGCGCTTAAATTGTATTGCCAGAATAACATACATGATATAAAAATTACTCAATTAGAAAATATTCTTGAGAAAAAGAATCCTTCATTAGCGGATGAAACACTAACGGAATTTGGATTCATATTAACAGAACGGGATTATTGGGACCAAAAACCATTGCCTTTTGACAATTACACCTTTGCATATAATTATGACAAACAAACTGAAAGAGCAAGTATCTGGTTAACTTTAAATCTAAGAGATATTGCTGGTAGTAGAAAACAAATTAAATCAGATTCTTTATGGATTGAGAATACTTTAGCTTTTGTAAGTGAACGCAACAGTATTGAAATAATAGGTTATGACGATGAATTTTATTCAAACTTGACAAACTGTATTAGAAATAGTTACCAAAAAGTTAAAAGTGAATTCTTTGAAAGGATTAATGCATTTCAGTATTATTATTCAAATGGAAACTTTGAATATATTTTTTATAAGAATACTGAAAAGTATAGAATTATAATTAAATGTCATAATGAAAGTGAAGAGCTTTATCTTGATAGTTTACTTAATGAAATGACTAAATAATTATCTCACAATTTTACTAAAACAGGCTATAACACGCGTTCAAATTCAATGCGGGGTTTTGTAGTTTGCAGACTAAGTTTTATCTTAGTAAAGTTGTTCAACGGGGGACAATGAAACAAGGCGGAAACCCGCACAAAATTTAACGCGGGACCGTTATAAGTAATGCCTATTAAAAGCAATAATTGATAATGAGTTTTAAGATTGATAGACAGACATTTGTAGATTTAAATATATTTCCAGAAAGAAAAGACGAAAACTCCATTTTTGGATATTTTAATTATACGAAATCGTATAAAGGGAAAGATAAATTGTTGGATTTAATGAGAAATCCAATAAATGATATTTTTTTGCTAAAAGACAGATTAGATATTGTAAAATACCTAAAAGAAAGCTCCTTTAAATTTGAAATTAATGCGCAAGACCTTGATTTTATAGAATATTACTTAAATGAAAATACTTCCGTTTTACGTGATAATTTTGTTGATTCATTTTTTAATTGGTTAGGCAATAAAATCAAGCCACGAAATGAATATTATGTTATTACTCGTGGACTTGAAAAATTAAAGGAACATTTATCTTATTTAGAGCAATATATTATCAATAAAAAACAAACAAGCCTGCCCAAATATTTTGAAAATTATTTGAATGAACTTAAATTCATTTTTGAAAAAAAATCGATAAGGCAATTTCTTAAAAATAAGAAGAGTAACCTTTCATTTAGGCAAAGAAATCACTTTGATAATCTAATACGAAGTGTTGAGAAAGAAAGCATAAAAAGTGTTCTTAATTTCACCTATGAGATTGATGCGTTATTATCAATAGCTGAATCGGCAAATATTAATAAATTGTCGTTTCCGGAATTTTTAAGTTCAGAAATACCAACTCTGAAAATTGACGAGCTTTTTCACCCTCTATTGGATAAACCTGTAACAAATAGTTTTACTCTTGGTGAAAATAATAACTTTAGTTTTTTAACTGGGGCAAATATGTCTGGGAAATCAACTTTCTTGAAAAGTGTTGGTTTATGTGTTTATTTATCTCATATTGGATTTCCTGTACCAGCCAAAGCAATGGAGACAACAATTTTTAATGGATTGCTTTCCACCATTAATATTGCCGATAATATAAATAAAGGTTATAGCCATTATTACAGTGAAGTAAAAAGAGTGAAAGAAACTGCCTTATTGATTAAAGAAAATGAAAAGGTTGTTGTAATATTTGACGAGTTATTCAGGGGTACAAATGTGAAAGATGCTTATGATGCATCACTATTGATTATTTCTGCTTTTTCAAAAATAAATTCTTGTTTGTTTTTAGTTTCAACGCATATCGTTGAGATAGCTGATGAATTGAAGAAATATGAAAACATTTCTTTTAGGTATTTTGAATCCAGTTTGAATGGAGAAGAACCTGTTTACAACTATAAATTGCAAAAAGGAGTTTCAAGTGATAGATTAGGTTTGCAAATAGTGAAAAATGAAAAAATACTGGAAATATTGGAAGACATAAAAGTGAAAATTTAATAGGCACAACTTATAACACGCGTTCAAATTCAATGCGGGGTTTTGTGGTTTGCTGACTAAGTTTTATCTTAGTAAAGTTGTTCAACGGTGGACAATGAAACAAGGCGAAAACCCGCACAAAATTTAACGCGGGACCGTTATAAGTAAGGCGTGAAAAAAATTTAGGGGTAAATTTATACTCAATTTGTTAAGCAATTATTTCATGTATCTTTTCTCACAATCTGACAGTTCAAATAAGTCAGAAACTTTATTGCGTTTTGACAATCTAATTATTCTTAACTGTTAGACAGGTAATTCTTTAGGATTGGTTCAGCTTAATGACAAGTAAAAAATTAGTATTCCAACGCACTTTTTGCAGCCTCCGGCTGCATTTGTATTTTACTAAAACACATTTGCTTCGCAAAAGAGTTTTAGTTTAAATTTTGCCTTTTTGAATAAGTTTTAATGTAAAATTTAGTACAGCATCACTTTTTACGTCAAGATTATCATCTGTATCTACAACGATATAATTTGGAATAACACCTCTTCCTGCTTTAGCGTGTGGCAAAATCAATTTACCACTTGATATAGGAACGGGAAGTTTAGTATTTGGTAAATAGACACTATTACTATTTGCATAAAAAGTTGTTTTTTGATAGGTTTCTTCTCCAATCCCAATTCCAATTGAATTAGAAATGATTGTATTTGCAAAAACTGTTGCTGCAGAATAAGAATTTTCATTTATCAATACAAAAATGTTTCCAGTAAATTTATTCCATCTTGTAGACGGCATTATTGTATCATGAGAAGAATAGTAGCAATATTCTCCAATTTGTTTACCTTCTCCAGATTTTATATCCTTATTTACCCATTCTGTGCTCATAAAACTTATTTTAGAAAATGAAGAGTCAATCTCACAAAAGGGTTCTTTTACTAAATATGAAAGCAAGGTGTCAACATTCCAGCTAAATCCGCCCCCATTTTCTCTCACATCAATGATTAGGTTATCAACTCCCGATTCTTTTACTTGTGTAAAGATTGTATCAAAATCCATATACCTTTTCAAGTCGAAACTTGGAATCTTTAGAATAGCAGTTTCATTTGATACTAATTTTAAATACAGTTTATTATTATGCAAATTGTTTTCTTGCGGAATAGGTTCTTTTTGGATTTTATCAACGAATATTTTATGTTCCTCGCCGTTTCTTGATAGAATTATTTCATATGAATTGGGATAATTAAATATTAAGGGAGCTATCCATTCAAATAAGCCAATTAATCTTTTTTCAATATTAAATTCAGCGTATTTAGGGATAAAACTATTCAATATAGAAATGATACTACCTGATTGGATTCCATTAATAGATTTAATTTCATCATTTTCAAACTTTTTATATTCACCGAAACTTCTTTTTAATATAATTTTATTATTATCTAACTTAATATCAAAAGGAAATGCAAAACAAGAATCACTTTTATTATTCATAGTTTTATTATATCCTATTCCTGTATGATCATCATTTATTGCAAACACAAGCGGTGCAACTTTCAAAAAAAACTCAGCGTCAGTGATTGGATCTTTAATTGCAATCTTTAATTCATTGATTTTTTGTTCAAATTCAGTCTTCGAAATATATGTATATGGTTCTGGATGAACTGTGTTTATATAATACATTAGAGAGTCTACATCTGCTTTTAATTCTTCTGGCTGAAATACTTGAGCATAATTATTATTGAAGAAAAAAAAGTTAATAGAAATTATAAATATGATTCGGTAAATTCTCTTATTTTCCATTTTTAAATATTTTAATAAATGTCTTTGCTTATTTTTGTTGTGTGAATGTAGTATTTTTTTTGTAAAATCTTTAAACAAAACCTTACCCGTTTACAAACACATTGGTAAGACAAGCTTACCAAAAAGTTTGTAATCCAACCCAATTTTGCTGTTACCAGCAATATGTAATCCCGATCTAAATACTAATTTTTTAGTTTTCATGGATAGTTAAATTCTTAATTGACAGGCTTATATTGCTTACACCCAACTTATAACACGCGTTCAAATTCAATGCGGGGTTTTGTGGTTTAACATGGTTTCGTTACTTTTATGTTTCATTATCAACGGGTGATAATGAAACAGGGCGGCA
>DAOWGM010000097.1 GCA_030637515.1 Bacteroidales bacterium | reverse complement strand
AGGAACAATGTTACATTGGGCTTGTTATGGGGGCAATATTGAAATGGTAAAATACTTATTAAATCATGATTTTAGTCTTGATGATAAAGATAAAGATGGAAATACAGTTTTATATTGGGCTTCAACAGGAAATAGTATAGAATTGATTAAATTTTTGGTTGAAGAAAAAGGAATGGATGTAAGAGGAGATGATAAAACAGGAAGTACTGTAATACAAGCAGCAGCGTCAAGAAGAAATATCGATGGTGTAAAATATTTCTTATCAAAAGGGTTTGAAATAGATGAAAAATTTGAAAATGGTGAATCCTTAATACATTTAGCTGGTAACATTGGAGATGTTGATTTTCTAAAATATTTACTTGAAAAAGGAGTTGATGTAAATGCTACAAGTAATAGAGGAAGTACAGCATTAAATAATGCAGCTTTTTCAGGTAATGTTGAAATAATTGCATTATTAATGGACAACGGAGCTTTAATTGCGCCTAAAATTTGTAAAGAATCGGCTTGTGCTGAATCTCCAACACCTTTACACAATGCAGCGTGGCGTTCACCAAATGCTATAGAATATTTTATTAATCGTGGTGTTGATGTAAATATTCTTGATAATAATTATAAAACAGCTTTACATAATGCATTGAGAGGTGATAGCATAAGAAACATAAAACTATTGTGTGATGCTAACATAAATATAAATCAACAAGATAAAAATGGAATGACAGCTTTACATACTGGTGCAAGGTACGGTAAGGTGGAAGGAATAAAATCATTGTTAAAATATAATCCGGATGTAAATATTGCTGATATTTCAGGAAGAACGCCTTTACATTATGCTTCAATTAAAGGTAATATTGAAATAATAAATTTGTTACTTAAGAACAATGCAGATATCAATTTAAAAGACATTAAAGGTAATTCTACTTTAGATTTAGCAAAGTATTATGGGAATACTAAGTCTGCGAAAGTATTAACTGCGAATGGAGCGAAAAGTTTTAATAAGTCCAAAAGCTTATTTGAAAAAGACTTGGCTATTGGCGAATCTGCTATATGGTATTTAGATCATAGTGGATATGCTGTTAAAACTAAAAATAATTTAATGATTTTTGATTATTGGGAAAGACAAGCACTTCCTGAAAACGGATGTTTAAATAATGGTTATATAAATCCAGACGAAATAAAGAATCTAAATGTAACTGTCTTTGTATCACATGCTCATGGAGATCATTTTTCGCAAGTAATTTTTGATTGGAATGATAAAATTGAAAATATTAATTATGTTTTAGGATTTGAGCATAGCACAGATGTAGATTATACTTTTATTCCTGCCAGGGAAACCCAGACAGTAGGTAATATATCTATAACTCCGGTTGTTTCAAATGATTCTGGACAGGGATTTTATGTTGTAGTCGATGGTGTAAATATTTTCCATCCTGGTGATCATACAAATATAAGTCGTGATATGTGCCCTAATTATACAGGAGATATCAAGTTTTTAACTGAAAAATTTAAGCATACAGACATTGCATTTTATCCGGTTACGGGATGTAGATTCCGCGATAAAGTTGCTTTAAATATGGGGACAGAGTTTGCACTAAAAACAATGAAACCTTTATTAGCATTACCAATGCACGGTTCAAACAATGAGTATGAATATAAAAGGGTTGCTGAAGAGTTTAATAAGAACCTAGGTATTGAAAGCTTCAAATATCCACTCAATAGAGGAGATCGCTTTTATTTTAATAATTCAGATTTAATTTCAACAAAGTAAAGTGGTTTTATAGTTTGGTTAGTAAAAAAGCCAACTGATTTTATCAGTTGGCTTTTTTAGATATTACTTATTTTATATGTTGTGAATTAGGAACTGAATACGCTTTTATTTAAATAGTGCTGGAATGTTTAACAAATAAGTTGAGAAAACTACAATTACACCCATTAATACCCAGCGCACAAAATTACTACCCCAACTAATAGCCATTCTTGAGCCTACTATTCCACCAAAAACATTTCCTATGGCTGCTATTAATCCAATTCCATAATGTACCTGGTCATTCATAATGAAAACCGCTAATGCAAAAGGGCTATATAAAAGTACTGTCATAACTTTTATGGCATTAGCTTTAACTAAATCGTATCCGGCATTTAATACTAATACTGAAAGCATAAATATTCCTACTCCAATATGAATAAAACCACCATATATGCCTATAATAAAGAAAAGCAGTAGTTGTATAATGGTAGGTTTACTTTGGATTTTTTGAACCTGATCTTTGAGCCATCGTTCTGGTTTGTAAAAAATAAATGCCAGCATAATTAATAGAATCCCGGCTAATATTTTTTCAAAAACAGCTTCGTTTATTTCAGTTGCAATTTGAGCTCCAATAATGGAGCCAATAACAACTGGTAATGCAAGCTTGAAACCCTTTCTCCAATCTAAAGCATTGTGTCTTTTGAAATTTAAGGTAGAAGCAAGTGTCTGCATTATTACGCCTAAACGAATTGTTCCATTTGCCATATTTACAGGTAAACCTAGCATCATAAACAAGGAATAGGTAATAACCGTTCCACTTCCAGCAATAGTATTAATTATTCCCACTAAAAACCCAGCAAGAATTAATAATGCAATTATTCCTGGCGAATAAATATCTGCATTTTTAAGAAAGTCTATCGATATAGTTAGTAGCATTTATTGTATTGTTGAAATTGCTTATTCCTGCGTACTTTTCTCATGAGTAAAGCGAGTAACGCAGGAATCTCTAATTAAAAGATTCCGGATATCCGCTTCGCTTCTTCCGGAATGACATAATTGTTTGAATAAAAATCCTGCCTACATTAAGCAGACAGGATAGCAATATTATATAAAAAATCTAATATTCTTAGTTAGCAGGGATGTTTTTTAGTACATCAAGTAACAGATCCCAGAATTTAACTGTTGTTTCAATATCAATTCTTTCTTCGGGTGTATGAGCTCCTTTAATAGTTGGACCGAAAGAAATCATATCTAAGTATGGATATTTTTCGAGGAATAAACCACACTCTAAACCAGCATGAATTGCTCTTACAACAGGTTTTGTTTCAAAAAGATTTTCATATGAAGTTTCTGTAATCTTCATTATGTCAGAGTTCGTATTTGGCTTCCATCCAGGATATCCTTCGCCATGTTTCACTTTAGCACCTGCTAAACGGAAAACACTTTCAACTTTACTTGCTATATCATATTTTGCTGTTTCAATAGAACTACGCTGACTTGTTGTAATAAAAATCTGATTGTCTTCAATAAATTTTATCGATGCAAGATTTGTAGATGTTTCTACTAATCCTTTAATATCCATACTCATAGCAAAAACACCGTGTGGGCAAGCATACAAACTATTTAATAATGCAAACTGAGTGTCTTCATCAATTACAAATTTTGGTAAATCAACTTCGTTAATCTCAAGTTCTAATTTTGATTCTGTAACTGCAAGTTCACTTTTTACAGCAGGAGCAAATTCATTAAATAAATTCATTAATGCTTCCTTTTCATCAGCATGTATTGTTATATGAGCAAATGCTTCACGAGGAATAGCATTGCGCGCTTTTCCACCATCAAAATCACCAATTCTTAAATCAATTTCATTCGAGGCGTTCCATAAGAAACGATTCATTATCTTAAGTGAATTACCTAATCCTTTTTCAATTTCGTCTCCAGAATGACCTCCGTTTAATCCTTTTACACTAATTTTTATTCCGATATGATTTTCAGGTATTGCTTCCTCTTCATAATCGAATGT
>DAOWGM010000180.1 GCA_030637515.1 Bacteroidales bacterium | reverse complement strand
ATTCACGCTCATATTTCTTTATATCAGTTACGTCTTGATGAATTAATACAACTTGTTCAGTAATATCTTTTCGCTTTACAGGAAAAGCAATACATCTTAAAATACGTTTTCTTCCTTTATGGCCACTTTGAGTAGGGTCATATTCCAAATCGGGTAAATTAACGATTTCTCCTTTAAATGCTTTTCTTAAATACACCAGCCAACCTGTCTCTTCGGCATAGGTATCTTCAAGAAGATTGTATTTATTAACAACCTGTTTTTTAGACCCTTGCCAAAGATCTTCCCATGCTTTATTTACGCTTAGAGTTAAACCTTGATTATTAAAAATTTGTATGCTAAATGGAGATTGTTCAAACACTGCTGTAAATTGTCGTTTACTTTCTTCTGCTTTTTCTTTGGCTATAATTAATTCTTCTTTAGCTTTTTCTTTAGCTTTTATTAATTCCTGATTAGTTTTCTTCAGAACTTCCAATTCTTTTTGAAGTTCTTCATAAGATGGTTTCATTTTCATAATTTGGTACATTTAGTATTAATGGTTCGGCATTATGATTAGAAAGTGATTTTATTACTTTTGATGAAACTGTCAATAATAAAACCATAATATACTAAAAATATAAATGTGAATCAAATCGTAATACAAGCTCACTGAAATATGCCACTATGATTTCATGCATGTAAGATAGCTTCAAAAAGTTATCGGGAATTATTTTTTATTTCACCTGCTTTCAGTAATGTAAATTTCGTTACAACCGGTCCAATTAATTCATTTATAATTGTAGCTCCTATTATGGTAGTTAAAAGAATTTCGGAAATATCTTTGAAGGCTACATTTTGATTAATACTTAACACCAATCCGATTACAATACCTGCCTGAGGAAGTAATCCTCCTGCGGTATATTTTCGTATTGACTCATCGGCTTTAGCTGCCCGTGCCCCTATGTGTGTTCCTATATACTTACCTGCTATTCGAAGAATAACAAAAAGACTTATTAAAAATGTTGATTGCGGTATGGTTGTAATATCCAAATGCAAACCACTAAGCAGGAAAAAAATTAAAAATATCAACTCTTCTGTATAGCGTTCTACTACTTTAAAGATTTTTGTATGCTGACTACTTCTATTTACAATCATTAGCCCCATTGTCATATTGGCAAGTAATGCATCAACCTGCAAAAGTTTTGAAATACCCAGACATAGAATAAGCATAGAAGTAATGATAACTATCCACTGCCCTTCCTTTTGAATTTGCAACACCTTCGAAAGTCGATTCATTAACAAAGCAATTCCTGCACCCAGAAAAACAGCCATTGAAATTTGATATACAGAATTTAGGTGAGCATTTTCAACAAACTTCTGCACTTCTGTAAATGTTGATAGAATACTTATTACAATACTGAATAAAAAAATCCCTACGGCATCATCGAGGGCAACCACTCCCATAATGGTATCAGTTACTTTTCCTTTAGCCTTATATTGATGCATTACAGCAATAGTTGCTGCAGGAGCTGTAGGACTGGCAAGAACGCCTAATAACAACGCAAGTGACAGGTTTCCTGTTAAACCGAAAGGTAATAATGCGGGAAACAATATTCCAAAAGCAAATACTCCTATAGTTATTAATATAAACGGAAAAATACTGGCCAATAAAGTAATATTAACAATTTCTTTTTCATGCTTTTTTATTTTCGACCATTTTAATGCCCCTCCAACTTCAAAAGCAATAAAAGCAAGGCAAATTTCCATTAAAGGTTCCGTTGTTTTTATTGTATCGTGCCCCAGAAAATTTATCGTATTTGGACTTAAGGCAACTCCAACCAGAATATATCCTACAATTTTAGGTAAACCAATTTTGTCAAGTAACCATCCTGCAGTATATCCAAGAATAAGTAATAAGCCTATGTCAAGTAATACATTCATTAAATAACTAAATTACAGTTTTATCATTAAAAATCAAAAAACTATCTCTTTTATATTGGATAGTAAAATACTAAAAAACAACGGCTAGTTTTTTTCAAAACAAAGGATGAATCCATAATTCCAATATTATAAAGGATAAAGCTTAATTAGAATGGTTTAGCAAAAATTTCTACTATCTTTGCAAAATATTAAAAGATAAAAACTAGCACAATGCCACATAAATCAGGTTTTGTTAATATTATTGGAAATCCCAATGTTGGAAAGTCAACCTTAATGAATGCCATGGTTGGCGAGAAACTTTCAATTATTACAGCAAAGGCACAAACAACACGCCACAGAATAATGGGAATAGTAAATGGCGATGATTTTCAGATTGTTTACTCCGATACACCGGGGATCTTAAAGCCTAACTATAAATTGCAGGAAAAAATGATGCGTTTTGTAGGAGGTGCTTTCGAAGATGCCGACATTATACTTTACATAACTGATGTTATTGAGACTTTTGATAAAAATCAACGCTACATCGACCGGCTTTCACAAACCGAGATTCCTGTTTTGATTTTAATCAATAAAATTGATTTAACAGATCAGGAAAAACTGGAAAAGATAGTTGAAACATGGAGTAAAATTCTACCAAAAGCAGAAATAATGCCTATATCTGCTCTTAACAATTTTAACCTGGATGTAGTTTTAAAACGTATTCTGGAAACGTTACCCGAAAGTCCTCCATATTTTCCGAAAGACTCGTTAACTGATAAAACTGAACGTTTTTTTGTTTCTGAAATAATCCGCGAAAAGATATTATTAAACTATCAAAAGGAAATTCCATATTCGGTTGAGATTGAAGTAGAGGAATTTAAAGATACTGAAAAACTTTTACGTATCAGGGCTATTATTCATGTAATAAGGCCATCGCAAAAAGGAATTATTATCGGACATAAAGGACAAGCTTTAAAGAAAACCGCCACAGAAGCCCGAAAAGATATTGAAGCATTCTTTGGCAAAAAAGTTTTTCTGGAAATGTATGTAAAAGTTAGTAAAGATTGGCGTGATCAAGACAGGCCATTACGCAATTTCGGATATAACATGTAATTTGAAACCTGAAATCTGAAATTTGAAATTAATAAGGAAAGAAAAATAAGACAGATACAAATTACATACAGATGAGAGATCTTGAAGAAAAAACATATCAATATACTGTACTGGGAATTGGACTTATAAAAAGTTTAGAAAAAGAATTTCCTGAATTATTAAGTTCTGAATTAAAAAAAAGTATTGGAGCGGTATCGACCAAATATATGGATGCATTTGATTCAAAAGAAAATGCAGATTTTGCCGGCAAGCTGCGCGAATCGCACACAAATGCAAAAAAATCACTCGAATTATTAAATTCAATGGGCGATATTCCAAATCAGATACTAAACGAACAAAGGAAAAAACTTATTAAAGAAACGATAGAAATCGTTGATCAACTAGATACAATAATTCAAAAATTAATTTATTAATACATCATGATTGTAGCAATTGTAGGAAGGCCAAACGTAGGTAAATCAACACTGTTTAACCGTTTAACGGAAACAAAACAGTCCATTATTGATGAAACCAGTGGGGTTACGAGGGATAGAATATAT
>DAOWGM010000121.1 GCA_030637515.1 Bacteroidales bacterium | reverse complement strand
TCCCCCGCTAATAAAAGTTGAAGATAGTAAAATGACTGCAAACCACCAAACCCCCGCATGTTTTATGACCCAATGTTACAAATTGTGCGCTTAGAATTGCCCTGCTTGTCAAGTTGGTAGTTAAGTTATCCATGAAATACCAAAACATTTTTTTTGAGGAGGGAAATACTTATTGCCGGATACGGCAAAATTGGGTTGGTTACAAACTTTTTGGTAAGCCTTAGGTTGTGTGTTGAGTTTGTGCAGGCTTACCAATATGTTTGTATTAGGATTTTGGCAATTGCTTTTTTTCAACTATTCCTATGTTTTTTGTTACTTGACACGATATGTTGTAACTTGTAAGAACTGTTGATATTAACAGTAGAATAATATGTTATGTGTAAAAGAGAATTATGATTAATGATATAAGAAATATATAAACAATTGTTAACAGTAATGAAGAAAAATGAAAACCAATAAAAATGAATTATTTACTTAAATGGGCTGGAGTAATTATGATGCTTGTTTTCATTGGGTGTGAAAATCAAGCTAATCTTATACCAAAGGAAGGTTATTTGGAAGTTGAAGGGGGAAAGATATGGTACGAAGTATTTGGAGAAGGTAATAAAACCCCAATTCTTACACTTCACGGAGGACCAGGATATCCGAGCTATTATCTAAACCCTTTGAAATCATTGGCCCAAAATAGGTCTATTATAATGTTCGACCAATTAGGTTGTGGTCAATCAGATAAACTTGTTGATACAACGTTAATGACGATTGATGCTTATGTGGCTCAAACTCGAAAATTAGTTGAACACTTAAATATTAATGAACTTATCATTTATGGTCATTCTTGGGGTACAATGTTAGGAATAGAATATTATGACAAATACCCTGATGGAGTTAAAGCAATTATTTTGGGGAGTCCATGTATCGATTTAAATATGTGGCAAAATGATACTGATAGTTTGTTGTCTCAATTACCCGATTCAATTCGACAACCTCTCCTGCTTCATAAGAATAAAATTATCCCAGATACAACGAGACTAAATAAAGCAATAGACTATTTCTACCATGAATTCTATACACGTAAACTCCCACATTCTAAAGATATTATAAAAGCTGATTCTCTATGGGATTCTACCGCTTATGAATACATGTGGGGGATTGAAGAATATTCCGTTGACGGAACTTTGCATGGCTACGATGGCAAGGGCATATTAAGGAAAATTGATGTTCCTGTTTTATATATAGCAGGTGAATATGACACAGCAAGACCTTCAACAGTTAAGAAATATCAAGCAATTACTTCAAATTCAAAATTTGAAATTATTGAAGGAGCTGGTCACCAGACTTTAAATGATAATCAGAAAAAAGAGATAAAGGTTATTGAATCCTTTTTAGCGGATTTAGAATTAAAGAATTAAAAACATTATAAAATGGATAAGATGAATTGGAAAATGCCACTAACGTTAATGGTTTTTCTATTTATATGGATAAGCTGTTCAAATGAAATTTCTCATACGAATAATATAAATCTTTGGCCAGAAATTGAACCCTTTGATACCGGGTATCTGAAAGTTTCTGATATTCATGAAATATATTATGAATTATGCGGCAATCCGAAAGGAATACCTGTGTTTATCATTCATGGCGGACCTGGAGCAGGTTGCCCACCCTACATGCGCCGGTTTTTTAATCCCGAAAAGTACCTTATTGTATTACACGACCAAAGAGGCTGTGGTAGATCCAGACCATATGGAGAATTAAAAGAGAATAACACACAAGAACTGGTGGAAGATATAGAACAATTGAGATTAAAACTAAATCTCAATCAAATAATTCTATTTGGAGGATCATGGGGATCCACACTAAGTTTAGCTTATGCTGAGAATTACCCTGAAAACATCAAAGCAATGGTGCTTAGAGGTATATACTTTCCAACTAAAGAAGAAGATAATTACCGAAAAAGGCTGGCAAATTATTTTCCTGAATTGGATCATGAATGGAAGGAATCTATTCCAGATTCAATAAAGGAGATAAATGATTCAATTATTCTAAAACTATTTCAGTTAGAAAATGAAACTGAAAGGAATAAGTATATGAAATTAATTACAAGATTAGAAGACAAGGCAGCTGGATTGCATATTAAAGACAGTGTGCTTGACGAAAACTATAATTCCGATGATAATTTCAAAAAATTGTCCAACATGTATTTGATATGTTATTATTATTTTGCAAATGATTGTTTCCTTGAAGATAGTCAATTACTTAAAAATGCTGCCAAAATACCTGATATTCCAGTTATTATAATACATGGTCGCTACGATATGTTATGCCCTCCCTTAAATGCGTTTAAATTACATAAAGCATTGCCAGGTTCAAAACTAATTATAACAGAAGAGGCCGGACATAGCATGAGCGAAAAACCAAATGAAAAGGAATTAATTAAAGCAATGAAAGATCTGGAAAAATTGTCAAACTAAAGTTTTGTTTCACAAAATAAAACAAATAAAGAAAAGGCAAAATTTAAACTTTTTTACGCATTATTTGTAACGGTCCGCTGTTAAATTTTGTGCGGGTTTCCGCCTTGTTTCATTATCACCCGTTGATAATGAAATATAAAAGTAACGAAACCATGCTAAACTACAAAACCCCGCATTGAATTTGAACAGCTGTTACGAATTGTTACGTTATTGTTTCCTTATTTCAAGCTTTATCACATTCGATTTAACTGTCCCAATGAATAAGTCTATATCAGACTCATTTACAGTATCACTATGCGCAGTATATTCAGCTTGTATTGAATGAATTGTATTCAGTTTTATACCTAAAGTGTCACAAGCAGGAGGAAACATCTCATTTATGTGTTTTCCAAAGTCATAACTAAAAACACAACTTGAATTTGGTTTTATTTCAATATATTTTTCAGTTTCAACTAATATCAGATCTTCTATCACTAAACTACACCAGTTTGATATAGGTTGTAAAATAAAATAGATATTTCCACCAGTTACAACATTCTCAAGTCCATTTGCACAAATATTACTTGAAACATTAAAAGTGTCTGGAATATATAAACTTATCAAGTTAGGATTAGACAATTTAACATTTAAAACCAAATTCTCATTTTCATAGAATACATCTTTATTTGATATTAACTCAACTGTCAGTTTGTTAGATTGACCATAAGTAATAATATTTAAAGAGATAAAGCTTAAAACTAAAAGCAAATATTTCATTTCTATCCATTATTATTTTATATCAAAATATTCTTTAGCTTCTTGCTCATCAAATAAATTTGCATATGAAATAATTGGTTCTTTGTCAACGTGGAATAAAACCATGTTTCCACCTGCTTCTTTTCTTATAAGCTTTATTTCAGTCTTATCTGACTTAACTAATACAAGAAATTTGCTATCACAAATTGTGTGCTTTATATTAAGTGTGTCTAATACTTCTCCAGCAATCCCTGGATACCATGTCAAATCAGCTACTATTTCATTATATACATCTTCAGGATTATTAGCTTGCATTTCTTCAATTTCCTTAGAGTCAGGCCAGAAGAAAATAACATAATTTTCTCTAACAGTCATTGTACTATCATCGGAAACAACAGCATCTACTTTCTTAATTTCTTTCTCTTTTGGAATTTCTTGTTTGCCAGATTCAGTTTCATTTTGCTGTTGGTTTCCACAACCAGCTAAAACTATGAATAGAATGTAAAATAAAGCTTTTTTCATGTTTCTGTGCGTTTTTAAGTAATTATTCGTAACGGTTCGCTGTTAAATTTTGGCGGGGATTTCCGCCCTGTTTCATTATCACCCGTTAATAAAGTTTGAATATAGTAATAAGTTTGAAAACCACCAAAAACCCCGCTTGAATTTGAACAGCTGTTAGGGTGCGTTAATTAAAATAAGTTTCAATACTATCAATCAACCAATACTTATCGTATTTCTTCAGTTGTACTTTACAAATAAACTCAGTATCTATGTGCTTTCCATTCGAGTTAGCGGATTCATGAAAAAACTGTAAAAAACAAGTCGCCTTAGTATCATTAAGTTCAACTTTCTCAACTTCACAACCATTATATCTTTCTTGACTCGATATCCAGTAGTAATAGTCAATAAAACTACAAACAGAAAAGAATTCTCCAACTGAACAGCCACATTCTAAAACTTCTGAATAATTTATATGATATAACGAGTCTTGACAAACTTGAAAACGATTTCTTTCCGATTCCAAAAATGTTGAAGATACAATCATCAGTTTTCTCAAATTTTTAAAGTATTCTTCTACTCTTAAAATTGGAATCGTATCTTTCCATTCATAAAGTGGCTGTACAATATTATATTTTGAATTATCATGTAAGCATGATAAATACCATTCATAAAAACCTAAGGATTTTTCAGCTATCTCCGTTGAGTCAGATTTGAATTTTTCTTTAGAGTTCGTTTGACCTGTTGCAAATTGATAGCTAAACAGGATACTTACTATTACTAATAAAATTAACTGTTTCATAAGTTTTAAGTTAGTTCTAATCTGATATTTTCAAACATACTCTATTCAATTCGTTAATTTTCGAATTAATTATCACAATTCCAATTACATTAATAATAATAAATGCAGTTAATCCAGTCAGAATTGAAATTAACAACTGATATTTGAAAAAAAAATGAGTAGCAAATCCAATTACTAAACTAATTAGAAATGATAGAAAATATAAAGGATCAAGATCTACTGACCAATTCACATTTAGTTGATTCTTTTCAGCAAAAATAAAAATATTTCCTTTCCGAAATATCTTCAATGCATCAATTCGATTCTCGCCTGAAGTTGTAATTGTTATAATTCTTCTTTTAAAAGAAATTCCATAAGATTCTGTTCCAATTAGAAAACCAAATGTATTCAACAACTTTGCAAAGTTATATTTTACAACTTCAACAGAGTCTTCTTCAGTAAAGTTGATTTTTAAAAGTCTTCTAAGTTTAAAAATTTTCATTGGTTTGCTGAAATTTTCGCTTTAATGCACCCTAACGGTGAGCATATGAAACTGTAAGGGATTTTGAAAAGTTTACTTGTCAAAATTATCCTGAGCCAAATATGCGATTAGACACAAATTTAGCATTTTTTATTTACCCGTCAAATCGCAGATTTGGCGGAACTAATTTCTTGCAAAAAACTAACCATAAACGTCTGAAACCCTTATGTTTTATGATGCATTGTTAGGCTACGTTTTAATTAAACTCTTTTTCATAAATTAGATTGAACTTCTGAATATAAATTTTTTCACCGCCATAATATTCCACTCTATTAAGTAATGCAGGAAAATCTGGATTGCCAAAATCAGTAGAACTATAATAACCAAATCCATACGAAGATGTCCATTCAATTTTAACACCATAAGCAGGAATTATTAATCTATCATAATAATACACGGCTTTAAAGAGAAGTCCTTCATTATTTATTTCAGTTGAATAAAAATATAATGTATCTTTTACTGAAGCTACATAACCATCATCACTATGTGTAATTTCCATAGATGTATAATAAAAGGAAACTGAACTATCCCTATTTATTTCAATTTTTTCATAAGGGTAAATTCCACCATCACGAAAAAGAAAATCATTTCTAATGTAATTTGGAGATATATAATCTAAATTATTACCTAATGAATCATAACATTCAATACCATTAACAAATTCGGAATTTGCAAAATTTAAAGTTTGAGGGAATTCAAACTGATACGGATTCAAACTTTCATCGTCACATGATAATTGTATAAATATAGTTGCAATTAAAATAACTATTAATTCAAATTTGATTTTCTTTAGTTTTAGTAAAAATTTAAAATTTCTTTTTTTCATATCAATCATTTTCTTTATTCTGTTTATTTAAATTTATCCTTTCAAAACTATGGCTTGTGAAATGTAGCCTAACGGTGAGCATATGCAGCTGTAAGGGATTTTGAAAGGTTTACCTGTCAAAATAGTTGTGAGCCAAATATGCGATTAGACACAAATTTAACTAAAATAATTAAGGAGTCAAATCGTAGATTTGGCGGAGCATATTTCTTGCAAAAAACTAACTTAAAACGCCTGAAACCCTTATGCTGTATGATGCATTGTTATAGGCAGTTAAATATTTATGATTAGCTCTAAGTGCTTTTATTTAATGGATTTTAATACTTTACTAATTCTTTGAGTATTATCTTCTGCTGCTTTAATGTCTTGTCCACCAATTTTCAACTCAAGGAAGTAATTTATCAGTTTATCAGGATTACTCTCTCCATATAAAACATAAGGTAAAGTCCAAATACAAGTTCCCTTGCTCATTCGCCCTTGTCCTTTTATCCAGTTAGCTGTAAAATTAATTATTGTTTTCTGATTTAATTTGAGAATTTCTTCTAAACTATTTAAATCTGATATTTCCAAATAAGATAAAATCTTAATTATCCATGTTCCAGCTATTTCTCCATTTATTGAGCAACTACTCAATTTAGAAATTTCTTTCTCAATCTTGTTTAGCATATTGGACTCAGATAAAAATTTCTTTGCTGTAACTAAATCTACCGATATTGGTTCTGAACTATCATTAATTGTAATTTTGTTAGAATAATTGTTTAAATTTTCTCTAATCCTTATAAACTCTAAATCAGCTAATTCTAACAACCCAGCTATCCGTGAAAAGTCTCTTTTAATTTCGTCAGGGACTCCTATTTCACTCTTATAGCCAAGTTTATGCTCTATTTCAGCCCAAGAATGTTGTAAAATTGATCTTATTTGAATTTCAAACCTAATGTTTGAAATGTCATTAAATTCGGGTAATCCTTTTCTGCTTTTCCCAATGGAACTTATAAAATGGATTGATTTATATCCAAATTGATTTGAACTTAATATCTCAGATTTGTCTTGTGAATTTATAATATCAATTAAAAACTCTTTCTTAATTATATTTGCAATTTTTTCGACATCGTTTTCATATAAAGTAATTATTCTAAATCCAATAATATCCGTTATATCATTGATTGAATTATATTTTTCCCCTTTAGTAGCAATTTTATTTTGAAGACTTTCTTCTGTTTTTAATCTACAGGTTAAGTGATGGATATCAACGTCTGATTTTTTACATAAGTCATGAATTAAATTGTAGCCTTTTGATTTTAAGTCCTTAAACCTATCAATATTACTTTTGTATTCTTCTATTATAGATTCCATGGGCAGTTATTTAATTTTCAACTCTTTGCAAATTTCTTCTATAAATTCTTTTGTATCTTTAATTAGTGTGTCAATCAAATTATCATCAATTTCTGATTCAGTTCCATTCTTGGTCTTTCCATTTCTGTGAACTAAATCATGACGCACTATAACATGTTTAGACATTTTATCAATTTTAGGGAAATTAATCTCAAAAGTAGCCCTAAACATATTACTCACAGGGCTAAGATTATGAAATATTGTATCTAATATAGTTTTTTTAACATTTGGTTCAAGTTGTTTTTGTTGCACAAATATTTCTCTTAGAGAGAATTTCCTTGAACCATATTCTGGATGAGTTTCAACAAATGATTGAAAGTATTTCTCTTCTTCAAAAACTAATTTTAAGAATGTTTCTGATAAAAAAGTTTCCATACTTCCAATTATAGCTATGAATATCTGTCGATTTAAAATTTTCTTTAATTTATCATCTTTATTCTGAAGTTGACTTAATTCCTTAAGATTTTTAAGTTCTTTATTAAATGAAATTTGATTAATTCGACTTTCAGTAATAGCATCAAATTGGTCATTAATGTAATCATAATCAGCTTCTAATTCCCAATTCTCAAGATGAACTCGGCAACCATCTTCAAGTCTATCAATTTTTTCAAGAACCTCCTTTGATGAATTTTCGCTGAACTCAATTCTATAAGAATTAATTAGTCCATCTTTACTTTCATTTGTGTCTAATTTCCAATCAAGTTCTAATAATTCATCGTAAGAAATTCCTAAAAGCTTGGCTATATGCCTATCCTCAGCTTGTTCTTCAAGATCCATTAAATAATCTTTTGTTCTACTCATGTTCGTTTGTTTTCCGAATTAATTGCCTATAACTTGTTTATACCAGTACAATTTGTACTTATAACTGACCTATTTGGTTGCATACCCGTACAAACTGTGTCTGTTTTGTTAAAAATATAAATGTACTATTTTTTCTATATATCCAAATCATCAGCAGGGCTATTTATATTACTTATGTTATGTGTGCTCACATGTGTATATATCTCTGTTGTTTTTGAACTCCTGTGTCCTAAAATAGTCTGAATGTATCTTAAATCTGTGCCGTTCTCAAGCAAATGTGTTGCATAACTATGCCGTAAGCTATGAATTCCTGCTTTTTTCTTAATCCCTGTTTTTTCTAAAGCACGTTTAAAAATTTTATATATAGTCTCACCAGGATAAGCCATTCCCAAATTTGTTTCAAAAATGTATCGCTTTGGCTTGAACAATCTATAATAACTCCGTAATGCTTCGATCGTTTTAGCAGATATTGGTACTAAGCGATCTTTATTTCCCTTAGCTTTCCGAATCAATATAACTTTTCGTTCTGCGTTTATATCCTGTATGCGCAAATTACCAACTTCTCCCCTGCGCAATCCACAAGCATAAACTAAAAGTAACATCGTTTTATGTTTCTGATTTTGTGTACTGTTTATAATTCGTTCAATTTCAGATTTTGAAAAAACAGTAGGAAGTTTTCTTGATCTTTTTGCTCTTTCAACTTTATCCATATCAATTTTACTTTCTGAAACTGTTTTCAAAAACAAACTTAACGAAGTAACGAATTGATTTTGTAAAACATAAGATACTCGTCGTTTTATTAAACGTTCGTAATTATAATACTGAATATCCTCATTGGTAAGTAATTCTATATTCTTATCGTAATAAAATTCGAGAAAGTTACGGATGGGCTTTACATAATTCTTTATTGTTTGATCACTATACCTTCTGTTCATTAAAAATCGATAATATTTCTTTAATGCTTCGTTATGTTCAACACCTAAATCGTGATTTGCTGTACGACGTCTTGTGCTGCTACGATCAACAATTTGTGCACAATCCATAAAAACTTTTTCTAAATCTTCTACATACGTATTTGTAAATGGAATGTGCCAACAGCTCATTGATGAACTCCACAATGTTCCTTTAACATTTTCAAGAAAGCTCATTATTTCAGCATCAAAATCAAAAATAATCTTTATGCGCTTTTCATTTTTATGTATAACGCGTTCGGTTAGAATTGTTCTCATTAACAAGGCATTAAATTATTTCTACTTTTCTCATTTAAACGCTATTATTTGAAATTGTTAAGAATACGCTGTTTATCTTCTATTTCTTTTGTTGATTTATGATAAACTTCAATTAATACTATCTTATCTTCATTTTCAAAATGAGCATAAATAATTCTAAAACCTGAATTAACTCCTTTTCCCTTAAAACTTTTAGAAGCTATTTTCTTTTCTTTTATAATACACGTTTCAATTCCTAAACCATCAATTCGATAACTAAATGGAGGTCTCTCATCAGGTAGAATGGCTAAAACTTTTTTAACAACTTCAATATCTTCTGAAATTGATCTATGTTTTTTTGAAAGTTTATTTAAATCTTTTATAAATTCTTTAAGTTCTTCAAATATCATAGAGCATCTTCATTTTCATCATAATTTCTTACTGAGTATGGAGCTTCTCTATAAAAAGCTAATTCATAATCAATAGCTTCACCCTCTTTTGAAGCTAACCATGGCATATCTTTATGAGAATAATCACTTATAGCAGTTGCCGACCAATCTGAAAACTGATCTATTACCCTATCAATAACATCTTTTTCACTGGCACTTAAGCTTGTCAAATTGGGTTTTGCTAATGGAATATATCTTGTTTGTGGATATCCATGATAATCAACCTTTAATCTCTTTAATTTCTTTTTAGTAATCATTTGATTAATGATAGTATCTAATTTTTGCGGAACCGGACCATATGGTAATTTTCTATATTCTGCACCACTCAAATGCTCTTCGTACAATTCGTAGTAATTAAAATCTGAGAAATAAAGCAATTTATACAAAAGAGTTTCTCCTACATTTGGCTTTCCAGCACATCTTTCCAGTATATATAATAAAATATCTTTGAACTTATTGACTTTTAATTCAGGTACAGAAATCCTAAGCTCTTGAACTTCATCAACAATCTCTTGCTCAA
Organism: Bacteroidales bacterium; assembly: GCA_030637515.1. Lineage (GTDB taxonomy): Bacteria > Bacteroidota > Bacteroidia > Bacteroidales > UBA12077 > UBA12077. The sequence continues at coordinate 23,110 of DAOWGM010000121.1, read as the reverse complement.
TAACTTGCTCCATTAAATTAAAATTATTTGACAATAACTTGTCAATCGAAATAGATAATATAGTTGTAATCTCATTTAATTCTAATACAGTCAGATTTCTCTTTCCTAACTCAATTTGGGTTAGTGATGGACGACTAACATTTAACATTTTTGCTAAATTGTCTTGAGAATAGCCCTTACTTTTTCTTATTTCAGAAATTCGTCTTCCTATTTCTTTCTGAGTTAACTTTTCCATAGATTTAAGTATTTTCAATACAAAAATACAAAATGTTTTAAATTAAAACAAATGAATGTTCTAATATCTTACAATTGTAAATTAAGATAAAACCTTACGAAAATATAAAGTGGGATTCAGGATTCATAACACAGAAAACAGAATTCAGGACACAGAAGACAGAAGGAAGATGGAAGAATACAGTACTACTTGGAGTTTAGAAATTGGAACCTTGAATCTGGCTGTCCGTCAGGCGGACTTTAAACTTTGAACCTTGAACTTTGAACTAACTTAAATAAATTCACCCAGTTCGAGCCAGCGATCCGATTTTTCGTCAAGTAAATTTACATAAAACTTAGTAAGCTAACCAAGAAAATTAGCGTAACTGTATAATAATCGTTGTGCAAAAATCTGCATTTAGTTTATTGCAGGAAATAGTTTGCAGCCTATTTTTTCAAATCTTCTATCAATTAATCCTTGACACATCGAACAGAAAACCCAGCAATCTTTCCATAGTCGTCTTTCGGATATAATTCTGCTGAATTATGGTTAAGCCTTTTATGCACACCATTTGCTGTATTACTGATCGCCTCATCTGAAGTCCAAAAATATGCGTGCATACCCACAATGGTATAGAATGCTCCGGCGCCATCTCTTCGCATCAATCCTGGCAATGCTGAAAATCCACTACTGTTTGTTGCATCCGTATTAGGAGTAGTCCAATGTTCTGTACCTGATTCCTTTAGTGCGCCTCCGGCAGCATATTGACCTCCTAAATAATCTCTTAAGATATCCCATTCAGCTTCAGAAGGAACGTGCCACCCTGTAGGACACAAATTGCCATTATCTACAGCGTACCAGTTGTATAAAGCACCAAAAACATCTTTATTTGCTTCGTCATTATTGAGCCAACAATACGCACCAGTTGTTAATCCTGCCCATATTGTATTATCCGTTTCAATAGGTATCTCAGTTCCATCATTGTATTGTGTGGTTTTCAAATTTTCAGACATCCAAACCTGAGTTCCTATTCTTAAAGTAGAATATATATTATTTTCAACATCAACAACAATAACACCTCCCTTAACTAACATATCTTCTACATATGCTTTTGTAGCAACATCTTGCGCATCTGTTGGATCCGCTATGTTTTTAATTTGTACAGAACCGCCATCATTATTTTGAGCTAAAACTTGAGAAAGATTCTGAATTTCATTAGTTTCATCACCATCTACTTCTGTTCTTATAAATTGTGCTGTAGTATCTATTACCGCGTTTACGCTATCTATTATGTTTGGTGTATTTGTTAAATCATTGTAATCTTTATTCCAGGCTGTGTAAACAGGATCCGATTCTAAAATATTTTCTGCTGATTTTGCATGCAAAGCATATGGCACACTTAATAATTGGCTTGTTCCCATTACCTGATAAGTTTCTCCACCTGTAACATCTAAACTAATTTGAATAAAATATGGACCATTTGCCCAATTAATTGAATTAAAATCATCAGTTGTTATACCAGTTCCAATCTTTAGATTAATTAATCCATAATCATTGGAAGTTTCTGAATGAGTCTCCAAGTACACAGAAGTACCTGAACTTGAACCTTGTAAAATATCAATTTCAACACCTATTAATTGTTCAGAAATCAACTCTCCACTATTATCACGAACAATCGCCTGATAATTAAATGAATTTGGCGATTGTGCAAATAGAAATGAAAACATAAATATGTTTGAAACTAAAAGCATTACCTTTTTCATCTTGTTCTATTTTTTAGATTAAACACTTTATTAAGATGTTAGTGTATAAAGTTATAAAAATTGAACTGAAAAATAAAAAGAATTTATAATGTGAAATATTAATCCTTATTTTTCAGAACATTAACAATTTATACGAATTCTCCGAGCTCGAGCCAGCGATCCGATTTTTCGTCAAGTAGTTTTATGATTTCGCCAATACGGTGCGATTTTTCAATTATATCATCACTGCTTAAATTTCCTTCGCCAATCTCCTGTTCAAGTATTTCTTTTTCGCTTTCCAAATCGGCAATTTCTTGATCCAGCTGCTCGTACTCTTTTTGTTCTTTATACGAGAGTTTTGTTTTTGGTAAGTCTGTTTTTTTATCCTGTGATTTTTCTTTTTTTACCGATATCGATTCCTTTTTTTCTGCTTTTTCAATCTTTGTAAGCCACTGGCGGTAGTGTGTGTAACTTCCTGGAAAATCCTTAACAACACCATTTCCTCTAAATACAAATAAATGATCAACCACCTGATCCATAAAAAACCTGTCGTGAGAAACCACTATAACACAGCCATCGAACGTGGAAAGGTATTCTTCCAGAACAGCTAATGTCATTATATCCAGATCGTTTGTAGGCTCATCTAAAATCAGAAAATTAGGTTTACGCATTAAAACCGTAACCAAGTACAATCGACGTTTTTCGCCACCACTTAGTTTCGAAATCGGTGTATAATGCATATCAAACGGAAAAAGGAAAAAATTAAGGAACTCCTTCACTCCCATTTGCCTGCCATTGCCTAAAGTTACAACTTCGGCTATTTCCTGCACTATATCAATAACACGCTGATCTTCTTTATACTTTATACCTTCCTGTTTATAGTATCCGAAAACAACGGTTTGTCCAACATCTGCTGTTCCCGAATCGGCTGGAATAATTCCTGTAATCAAATTCAGAAAAGTCGATTTTCCTGTTCCGTTATCACCAACAATTCCAATCTTCTCACCTTTCGTAAAATTGTAACTAAAGTCATTCAGAATGGTTAAATCGTCAAATTTTTTAGCCAAATTTTTGACCTCAATAATCTTTTTTCCCATTCGCGACGACTGAACGCTTATGCGCATTTCCTCTTCTGTTCGTCCTCCTCCAGCTACATCTTTTAACTGATAATAATTATCGATCCTGTATTTTGCTTTGGTTGTTCGTGCTTTTGGCATTCGGCGCATCCAATCTTCTTCTTTACGAAGTGTATTTTTCGCTTTTTCAACAAGCGCCTCTTCATTATTTAGTCTTTCTTCGCGCTTTTGTACAAAATATGTGTAATTTCCTTTATACTGATAAATCTTCGAGTTATCCATCTCGATAATCTCATTACAAACTCGATCTAAGAAATAACGATCGTGTGTAACCATTAACAAGGTTGATCTGGTATTTTTCAGATAGTTCTCTAACCATTCAATCATATCCAAATCAAGATGGTTGGTAGGCTCATCGAGCAATAACAAATCGGGTTCTTCAATTAATACCGTTGCCAGTGCAACTCGTTTTCTTTCGCCTCCCGATAAGGTTGAAATCTGCTGATCGTATTTATCTATCTTCAATTTGGTAAGTATCTGCTTTACCTTAACTTCATAATCCCAGGCTTGCAAATGATCCATTTTCTCCATCGAATCAGCAAGCAAATCTTTATTATCAGTTTCAATAGCAGTATTATATTCTAAAATTGCATTTTTTATATCTTCTGATGAATGAAAAACTTCATCAATAATCGTATTATTTAAATTTAAAGGTGGATTTTGTTCCAAAAAGCCAATCTTTATATCCCTGCGAAAGGTTATTTTTCCTGTATCCTGACTATCTAATCCAGCAATAATATTAAATAAGGATGTTTTTCCTGTTCCGTTTTTAGCCACTAAAGCAACCTTCTGATCCTTATCAATACCGAATGTAATTCCCTCAAAAAGAACTAAATCGCCAAAAGATTTCTTTAAATTCTCTACCTGCAAATAACTAATCATATTTTACGTTTAAATCTTATGCAAATGAAATCATTTCGTTAAAGAAAAAAAATATATTCATGTTTTTTGTTAATTGCAATACAATCCTTAAATTTCAGGACTTTTAGTATTGATATGAGAAAACTCCAAAGTAAACTTTTTGTTTTTATCTTAATTTTGATATTTATTTTTCCGCTAAATTTAAAATCAATTAGCGATAATGCAGAACAGTTCGTTTCAAAGAATCAAATTCATAAAATAGATAGTGCTATAGAAATTATAAAGCAAAATAAGACTTATAAAAACGACAGCATTCTGATATTAGCAAAACAAACTTTGAAACAAGCTAAAGAATATAAATATCAGAATGGAATTAACTGGGCTTATTTTCAAATTGCAAGAATTTACCATATCAGAAATAACTCCGATAGCGCAGAACGATACTACAATGAAGGTTTAGAAAATAAATTTCGGGATATAAATCTATATTCCGAATTCTTATGGTATTCAGCTAGTTTGAACAGAATTACCGGAGACCTTAGTTCTGCTCTTGAAAAAAGTCTGACCTTAAAATCGCTCGTTGAAAGCAATCAAATTACAAAAGACGCCTATCAGATATACAACCAACTGGCTTTAAGTTATTTGGGATTAATGGAGTATGATCTGGCTTTTGAGAATTTTACGAAATCGGCCGAACTGGCTCTGTTAAAAGATAATGAAGCATATGCTGGTGTGGTTTATGCTAATATCGGGAAATTATTTTACGATCAATTTAAACTAAATGAAGCTCTTGAATTTTTAAAAAAAGGAGCAGAACTTGAAGAAAAACATGAGCTTTACGCTAGTTTTGGAAATTCATGCAATATAATAGCCGACATTTATCTAAAGTTAAATAATGAGAGTCAAACCTATTATTATTTAAAAAAGGCAAAAGCAAATAATATAAGATCAAACAACCCAATAGGTCTTTCTAAAACTTATTTCGGATATAGTGAGATACATAGTAAGAATAACAATATTGATTCTGCAATTATTTATTTAAACCGATGTATCGAAATAGGTACTTTGCATAGTGCCAATTTAATACTTAAAGATGCTTATTTGTCTCTTTCAAAGCTTTATGCAAAAAAGAATGATTTTGATAAAGCCTATTATTATCACGATCTGTTTTTTACGGTTCATAATAAAATGTACAATATTGAAAAGATAAATAAAGCTAAAGCATTAGAACAGAAACTTATATACCAACAAAAGGAAAGCGAACTTATTGAGCTTGAGTTGAGAAAACAAGAAACAATAAATCTACTGCAAAATATAATTTCAATATTGGGTCTCGTGGGTGCAATAGTCATCTTAATTTATCTTTTCAAGTTTAAAAAATTAAATAAAGAGCATCAAAAATCGAAAGAAAAAGCCGAAGAATCAGACAAATTAAAGAGTCGTTTTTTGCAAACCATTTCGCATGAGATAAGAACTCCATTAAATGGCATTTTAGGATTTTCTGATATGATTGTTTCTAAAAGTATATCCGATGAAGAATCTGCACAGATTAATGATCTTATTCATAAAAATAGTGATGATTTAATTTCAACAATCGAAAATTTAGTTGATATTGCTCATCTTTCAACAAATCAATACAAGCTTACAAAAACAAAATTCGAACTTTCTAAGGTACTTGAAACCATATTTAGCAAAACCGAAGACAATGTTATTTATAAGAATAAGAAAGACGTAAAACTTGAGCTTAAAAAGAATGATATTGTTGAAATTTATTCTGATAAAACGATCGTAACAAAAATTATTCAGCACTTAATTAAAAACGCCATATTATTTACAAAAAAAGGCTCTATTCAATTAGGATATAATATTGAAAACTCAAACATAATAATCTTTGTTAAAGATACCGGAATTGGAATCTCACAAGAAAAAATTGATGTTATCTTTTCTGCTTTCAGAAATGCAGAAGAAAATATCAATATTAAAGTTGGAGGAACCGGACTTGGGCTAACTATTGTAAATGAGTTTGTACAGATATTAGATGGCAAAATATGGGTTGGTTCTAAGCTAAAAAAAGGAACTACATTCTATGTTTCTTTACCTGTTAAATAAACAAAGCTTTCCTATTTTTGTCTACTACATAAATTCTTATAATGACTAAAAAAGAACGTTTCGAACATATAATCGAATACTTCAAAAAAGAACGCCCAATAGCTGAAACCGAACTTGATTACGGAACTCCGTTCGAATTATTGGTTGCAGTTATATTAAGTGCACAATGCACCGACAAAAGAGTTAACATTATCACTCCTGCCCTTTTAGAACGTTTTCCAACTGCATATGAAATGGCTCAGTCTTCCGTAGAAGAAGTATTTGAATATATAAAAAGCTGCTCGTACCCAAACAATAAAGCTAAGCATTTGGTTGGTATGTCGAAAATGCTATTCGAAGATTTTAACGAAATAGTTCCTTCTGATATTGACGAATTGCAAAAACTTCCTGGTGTTGGCCGAAAAACAGCAAATGTAATTGCTTCAGTAGTATTTGATAAGCCTGCATTGGCTGTTGATACGCATGTATTTCGAGTTTCGAAGCGTATTGGATTAACAACCAACGCTAAAACGCCATTGGAAACAGAAAAGCAATTGGTTAAATATATTCCTGAAGATCTAATTCCAATTGCTCATCATTGGCTTATTTTACACGGACGCTATGTTTGTATTGCCAGAAAACCCAAATGTGAAACTTGTGGTATAGCTCCTTATTGTAAGTTTTTCTCCAACAAATAGTTAAAAGTTACAAGTTAAAGGTTTAAAGAAAACTCAAAACTTGTAACCTTAAACTTTCAACTATGTTATTCATATTTTAACACATCAACAGGATTGGTTAACGAAACCTTAATAGACTGATACAAAATTGTAAAAAATGTAATTCCTATAAGTATAATTCCGGAAACAAGAAAGATCCATATTTCCAGATCGATTTTGAAAGCATAGTTTTGCAACCATTTATTCATTAAATAATATGCTACCGGCCATGCTATTACACATGAAAGTAATACAAGTTTTAGAAATTGTTTTGATACCAGCATAACTAATGAAGCAACTGTAGCACCCATAGCTTTTCTTATTCCAACTTCTTTTGTACGCTGCATTAACATAAATGAAACAAGTCCGTATAAGCCCAAACAAGCAACAATTATGGCAATAAATGTAAATATCTTAATAATATCGAAAACACGTTGTTCCGATTCATATCTCGCGTTAATTGTTTCTTCTAAAAAATCATAATTGTAAATATATTCAGGTAATATTTCGTTCCATGCATTTTCAATAAAAAAACTTATTTCGGAATAAGGAACTCCATTTGTTTTAATACTCATTTTCACAAAGAAATCTTCAATTTCTATAAACAATACAGGTGCTATATCACCCTTAAGTGAGTAGGCATGGAAATCATCGATAACACCAACAATTCGCCCATTTATTGATCCAAACACGCGTAAATAAGTGTCAATAGCATCGACAGGCTTCTCAATACCAATTGATTGTACTAATGATTTACTGACAACAATATTAAAAGTTGAATCATTCATCTTTGGATTTTTATACCATTCACCTGCAAGAAATTTTAAATCATATAATTTATGATAAGTGGTATCAACTGTTTTTACATTCGCATGATAATAAGTTTCATCGCCAGGAACTCTTATACTTGAATTTATATTTGCGCCTGACATAGGAGCTCCAAGACCTAATGAAACTTTCTCAATATTTGGATTCTGTTTAAGAATCTCGGCTAAAGTATAGGCTTTATCCGATTGACCTTGAGGAAGATCAACAAGTAAAACATTTTCTTTATCGAAACCCAGATCTTTATTTTTAAAATAATTAATCTGTAATGAGATTACAATAGCACCAACAATTAAAACCTGCGAAATAAAAAACTGAAAAACTACTAAAAAGTTATAAAGAGAAAAGGTTTTTTTTCGACCAATTTTCAGTTTATATCGTAATGCTCTTATTGGGTTATATCTTGATAAAACTGAAGCCGGATAAATACCCGATAAAAATGTTAGTGAAATCAATACAATTAATAAAAACAAAATGACAGAAATGCTTCCATACAATTCTAGCTCCATACTATTTCCTAAAACTGTATTTATTTTACTTAAAACAACTTCTGTTAATATAAGCGAAATGATTTCTGCAATAAGTAGTATTAAAAAAGTTTCACCAAGAAACTGCTTTATCAGTGTATACCGATCTGCCCCTAACACCTTTCTTATTCCAACCTCTTTAGCTCTTTTAATGGTTTGAACTATGGATAAATTAGTGAAATTTATAAAGGCTATTATCAAAATAAATAAGCCTACACTGGAAAAAATCCAAATAAATCGCTTGCTTGTTACATAAGCACCCACAAAAGCTTCAAACCTATCGTCAAAGTGAATTTTGCGCAATGACTGAATAAAAAATTCGGAATGATTGGGATCTTCATCGTAATCAGGATCACTATTAGCAATAATATCATTGATTTGGGAATTAATATTTTCTTCTGAAATTCCACTTTTTAATGTAAGATAAGTACCGAACCCTGAAATAGTTGTTCCCCAATTATCAAATTCAAAATTTAGCAAATCTGGTATTAAAGCCTGCCATGGTAATATTACATTATATGGAAGATGCGTGTTTTTAGGAGGATTTCCAACCACTCCAACGACATTCAGACTTACCGAATCCATCATCACAACTTCCTTATTTAAAGCATCATCTACTGATCCAAAATACTTTACAGCAACTTTTTCAGTTAAAAATATGGTATTCGGATTTTTTAGGTCATCAGGATTACCTGAAAGAAAATTAACATCAAATACCTTAATAAAATTGGTGTCGGCATACAGTACTCCCGTTTCCAGATATTTATCATTTCCAACTCGAAGTAATTGCTCAGAATTTAAATAGAACTGCGTAACATCATTATGGCCGGTAAGTTGACTTTTTAAAGCCCCACTTAAAGGTGCAGGAACAGCTTCTTCAAAACGTTCATCATCGTTTTTTGATTCTTTGGAAACAACTCTGTAAATACTGTCATATTTTGAAAGATGCTTATCGAAACTTAACTCGTTTGTAATAAAAAGGAAAATAATAAGCACACTTGTTAATGCCACTGATAATCCAAAAATATTAATTAATGAAAAAGCTTTGTTTCTTGTAAGTATTCTGTATGCTGTTGTGAAATAATTTCGTATCATGATTTTTTGTTTTGAGTTCAATACGCTTATCCAACACTTATGCCAATATCTATAACCAACTGAAAAACTACTGATTACAAAATTAACTCATTTATTCACACTTAACATACTGTTCCTATTCGGAACACAATTTGTTTCATTTGCGAACACTTATTAAATAAGTTTTTGTACTTTTAATCATCTAAATTTAACTGTTTTATTATGATTGAAGGAAAAATTCTGGTAATTGATGATGATAAAGACATACTATTATCAACAAAAGTAATTCTGAAGAAAGAATTTTCTGAGATTAAAACCATTTCTGAACCAAGTGATATTATTCCATATATTGAGAAAAAGATATTTGATGTTATCCTGTTAGATATGAATTTTACTACAGGAGCAACAAGTGGTAAAGAAGGATTAGATTGGCTTAAGCGAATTTTAAAGATTAACCCCGATTCTGTAGTTGTACTGATGACAGCTTACGGAGATATAAATCTGGCAATTGAAGCTATGAAAAACGGAGCTGTTGACTTTGTTGTTAAACCCTGGGATAATAAAAAGCTCTTAGCTACAATTCTTTCCGCTTTCAACCTGAGTAAATCGAAACAGGAAATTATTCAGTTAAAAAGCAAACAGGAAATCTTAGTTAAAGATATTGATCAATCCTATACTGAAATAATTGGCGAGTCGGAGAATATGCTTGAACTTTATGAGATTATTGATAAAGTAGCACCAACAGATGCCAATATTCTTGTTCTTGGTGAAAATGGAACCGGTAAAGAGGTCGTAGCAAGAGCTATTCACAGGAAATCAAACAGATCAAAAAACTTGTTTATTAATGTTGATTTAGGAGCTATTCCTGAAAATTTATTTGAATCAGAATTATTCGGGCATATTAAAGGAGCTTTTACCGATGCAAAAGAAGATAGAGCTGGTCGTTTTGAAATTGCTAACGGAGGAACTTTATTTTTAGATGAAATTGGAAATTTATCTCTTCCATTGCAATCGAAATTGTTATCTGCAATACAAAAAAAAGAAATTACCAGAGTAGGTTCAAATAAACCTATTCCTGTTGGCATCAGACTTATTTGTGCTACAAATATGCACTTAAAAGAAATGGTCGACAATAATGAATTCCGGCAGGATCTTTATTTCAGAATAAACACAGTAGAAATTCACGTACCTCCATTACGAGACAGACTTGAAGATATACCTCTTATTTCAAATCATTTTCTGGATATTTACCGAAAAAAATACAATAAACAAGAAACAAAAATAAGCTCAGAAGCTTTTAAAAAGCTGAAAAAATATAACTGGCCTGGAAATATTCGTGAGCTACAACATATTATTGAGAGAACAGTAATAATGAACAATGCTAATACACTAAATGCCAACGATTTTGTTTTAAATATTTCGGATAATACTTCTCTCAATAAGAACAATTTAAATTTAGAAGAAGTAGAAAAACAAACCATTGAAAGAGCTTTAAAAAAACATAATTTTAATGTTAGTGCTGCAGCAAAAGAGCTTGGTTTAGGTAGAACAACTATGTATCGTAAAATGACAAAATATGGATTTTAAAAACTTCCGATTCGGACTTCTAATAAGAACAATATTTCTTGGAGTATTTTTATTTTTTACAATCTATTCCTCGTATAAAAATGAATGGTATGTTACCATGCTTGTATCTGCGGTACTTTCAATTGTATTCTTTATTGAAATAATTCGATATGCAGAAAAATATAAACGTAGCTTGAGTGAATTCCTTATATCCATAAAATCAAGAGATTTTATTAGTTCCTCAAATATAATTGCAGATAAAACAACCCGAGATATTTTGCGAGAAGCATATGACTCCATACTAGATGAATTCAGGAATATAAGAATCGATAAGGAAGTTCAGTACCATTATTTAAAAACAATGATTGAGCATGTTAAAATAGCTTTATTCAGTTTCGATGAATCAGGGAAAATCCAGTTTATTAATAAAACGGCATCTGAACTTTTAAATGTACATAGTAATCATAATATTTCTAAAATTGAAAATATTGATTCGAACCTATTTAAATTAATCAAAAGTTTAAAATCAGGAGAAAGTGAATTATTAAAGTTAAAATTAAACGATACCATTTTACACCTTTCAGTTTATGCTACAGAAATAAAAATTCAGAGGAAATCAATCAAATTAATATCATTACAAAATATTAAGCAGGAATTGGAATACCAGGAATTAGAATCGTGGCAAAAACTAATTCGTGTATTAACACACGAAATTATGAACTCGGTCACTCCTATTTCATCACTTAGTAATTCAATTAACGAAACACTCAGCGAAACAAACGGGAAAAAATCAGAATTGCAAAAAATTTCCGATGATGATTTTGAGGATATACTTTCAAGCATAAAAACCATAGAAAACAGAAGTAAAGGACTCCTGAAATTTGTTTCATCGTATAAACAACTTACAAGAATTCCTCGTCCTGATATCAAAGAAATTAATCTTTCGGAACTTGTAAATCATTGCCAAACACTTTTAAAACAGAAGCTCGCCGAACATAAGATTAAGTTTACTTTCAACAATCAGAATGAACAATTAAATTGCTTTGCAGATTATGATCTAATTGAGCAGGTAATGATAAATCTTCTGATTAATGCTATTGATGCAGTGAAAAATGAGAAAAATCCACAAATTACGGTTGATATTAAAAATGAGATAAATAAATATAAAATCAGCATTAAAGATAATGGAAAAGGGATTAATCCTGAGGAAATTGAAAAGATCTTTATTCCTTTTTACACTACAAAAAAAGAAGGTTCAGGAATTGGATTGAGCTTATCAAGACAAATAATGCGTTTGCATAAAGGTAGTATTCAGGTAAACTCTGAACAAGGAACTGAATTTATGTTAGAATTATAAAAAAAAGCAGGCTGTTTTTTAATTAGAAACAGTCTGCTTTTCAATATAGAAATATAAGGAATTATATTCTCCCTTTTACATTTTCTTAATTACTCTTCGTTATTCTTCAAGTATTTATCCAGAAATTCCAATATCTTTTTATTTGATTCTATTTGGTTGTCTTTCTTTCTAAATCCATGACCTTCATCCTCAAATATCACATATTCTACAGGAACGCCGTTCGCTTTTACTTTTTCAACTATTTCATCAGATTCAACTTGTAACACCCTTGGATCATTTGCACCCTGGAGAACCATAAATGGTTTTTGAATTTTATCGGCATGAAATAAAGGAGAAATATTATACAAATAAACAGAATCTTCATATGGATTGCCCATCTCTTTATACAAAGCATTTCTAAAATCTTCCCACCAGGCAGGAATACTCTTTAGAGTACGTAACCAATTTGTAACACCAAATATATTTACTCCAACTTCAAATTCTTCAGGAGCAAATGTCATTGCTGCAGCAACCATATAACCGCCATATGATCCTCCCATAATACCGATTTTATCAGGATCAACAACTCCTGTTTCTTCGAGAAATGCTTTAGCATAGATACAATCTTTTAAATCATGATCACCATGTTTTCTGTCATCTAAAGAATAGAAAGTTTTTCCATAACCGCTACTACCTCTATTATTTACATCAATAACTGCATAACCATGATTAACAAGATATTGAATTGATGATCTGTATCCAACACGAGCTTGTCCTCCGGGTCCACCATGAACATTAACTAAAGCAGGAACCTTATTCTTTTTTGAAGCTTGATGTGGAATATATAATACAGCCGGAATTTCAAGGCCATCAAAAGATTTATATCGTACAACAGATGAGCTTACTAAATCATCAGAATTTATTTCCGGATTTAAAGTATTTGTTAATTGCTTATATTCATTCGTTTCTAAATTAAGAAAATAAAGATTACTCGGGCTTATTGAACTTGATGCGTAAAATGTCATAAATTTCTCACTCTTTGAGATTTTTACAGAAAAAATATTTAAATCTTCGAATTTGGGCAAAACAATTTCTTCTCCAGAAGTTGTGTCAAATATTTTAATTACTGTTTTTGAATCCCAATTAATACCTACTACCCTATATTTGCCATTATAAGAATGATAAGCATACATAACATCCCAACCTGCATCATAAATTTTTTCTACTTCATCAGTTTCTAAATTCATTTTTGCTAAATATGTAAACTCACTATTTTCATCTGTTAGAAAAAATAATTCATTACCATCAGCACTAAAATCAACAGGACGATACGTTATTTCTCCTTCGTGTTCCGATAATAATTTGAGTTCATCCGTTTCTCTATTATACAAATACATATTGTTATTTGTAGTAGTAATTGTCTTTGTAAATGCAAAGAGATTTTTATCGTTTGATATTGTGCTTATACTATATCCTTCTTTATTCTCATAAATCATATCAAATTCCATACTTTCTATATTCATCTCATAATAATCCTCATATTTAGGATCTCTTTTATTCGATGAAAAGAAAAAGCTTTCCCTATCGTGACTCCATCCGAGAAAGTTTACACGTGCTCCTTCAAAAGGAATAAGATCATCAATACTCCCTTCATTGTCAAGTAAATAAATATGCGTTATTTCATTACCAGCTTGATCAGATCTAAATAATATTCTTTCGTCATTTGGAAAATAGCTTGTAGCAAATGACGATTCATCACGATTAGTTAATTGCTTTGAATCTCCAGTTTCAATATCTATTTCATACAAATTATAGATTCCGCTTTCATTGCTGGAAAAAAGTATTTTTGATTCTTCAGATGAAAATGAGCTTCCAAATATAGAAACAGTGCTCATGAATTGTTCAATAGAATATTGCTTTACTTCCTTCTTTTTCATTGATGAATTGCAAGAATAAGCAATAAATGCAATACCAAAAATTAATAAAATACTCAGTTTTTTCATAACATTTTATTTTAGGTTTAATGACATTTTAGGCTAAGTTAAAAAAACTAAAAGAGAAAGTAAATATATTAACCCCTAATCCAATAAATACTAAGTTGTTATTATATGTTACAAAAGAAAATTAACAACAGTATGAATTCATATAACTTTTGTAAATTTACATTGAAATAAAAGCAATAAAATGAAAATATATCTCGATTATAATGCTACAACTCCTATTGATAAGGAAGTAGCACAAGCAATGCAACCCTATTTAGCAGACTATTTTGGAAATCCATCAAGTTCTCATAGCTTTGGTATTGAAACTAAAAAGGCTGTTGAAAATGCACGTAAACAAGTTGCAAATCTGATTAACTGTAAACCAAACGAAATAATATTCACAAGTGGTGGTTCTGAATCGAACAATTATGCAATTAAAGGAATTGCATATGCTTATGAAAACCGTGGAAATCATATAATAACCTCAACAATTGAGCATCCTGCTGTTACCGAAGTATGTAAATATCTCGAAAGAAAGGGATTCCGTATTTCGTATATTCCTGTTGATGAAAATGGTGTAATCGACCTGAAAAAGCTTGAAGGTGAAATTACCAAACAAACTATTTTAATAACTGTAATGCATGCCAATAACGAAATTGGAACAATTCAACCTATTTCTGAAATTGCACAAATTGCAGCCAAAAACAGCATTTATTTTCATACCGATGCAGCTCAATCTACAGGCAAACATCCTATTGATGTTAAGGAACTTGGCATTGATTTACTTTCCATTGCCGGTCATAAAATGTATGCACCAAAAGGAATTGGCGCTTTATACATTAAAGAAGGAATTCAGCTTGAAAAACTGATTCATGGTGCCGATCACGAGCAAAATAAACGTGCAGGAACCGAAAATGTACTTGAAATTGTTGGGCTTGGAAAAGCTTGTGATATTGCTCATCGTTATTTGTACCGCAATATTACACATATGCAAACAGTACGAAACCTGCTTTATAAAAATCTGAAAGAAGCCTTACCTAATATCAAATTAAATGGTCATCCTCAACATGGATTACCTAATACTCTTAATGTTAGTTTTCCTAAAATTGAAGCTAACATTCTTCTGAATGAACTTGAAAGCAAAGGTATTGCTGCATCGGCTGGAGCTGCTTGTCATACAGATTCTATAGATGTATCGCCTGTTTTAACTGCTATTAAACTGAATTCGGAATATGCTATGGGAACCATCCGTTTCTCGGTTGGGAAAAATACTACTGAACAGGAAATAATTCGCGCATCAGAAATAATTATAGAAACGGCTAATCAGTTTTATTCTGAAGGCAAAGAAATTACCATTAATCCGGAACAAGATTTCTCTGATATAAAACTTACAAAGTATACTCAGGGAATGGGTTGTGCTTGTAAACTTAGACCACAAGAACTTGAGAAAATCCTGAAAGATTTACCTTCAAATACTAATCCACAGATTTTAGTGGACACATCAAATTCAGACGATGCTGCTGTATATAAAATAAACGATGAAACTGCATTAATTCAGACAGTTGATTTCTTTACACCAGTTGCCGATAATCCATACGATTTTGGTGCAATAGCAGCAGCCAATGCTTTAAGCGATGTTTATGCAATGGGTGCAAAACCAATTTTCGCTTTGAATATTGTTGGTTTTCCATCGAACAGATTACCAATGGAAGTATTGAAACAGATTCTGAAAGGAGCTCAAGATAAAGCAACAGAAGCCGGAATAAATATTATCGGAGGTCATTCCATTGATGATCCAGAACCAAAATTTGGAATGGTTGTTAACGGAATTGCTCATCCAGAGAAATTGTGGACCAACTCGGGTGCAAAAAAAGGAGATGCAATTATACTTACGAAACCAATTGGAACGGGAATAATTGCAACAGCTCTTAAGCGTGGACTTGTTAATAAAGAAACCGAGAAATTTGTTGTTAAAATTATGTCGGAACTTAACAAGTATGCTGCCGATATTATTGCTGATTATGAAATAAGTTCATGTACTGATGTTACTGGATTTGGATTGATTGGTCATTTAAGTGAAATTAGTATTGCTAGCAAAACAGATGTTGAAATTAATGCTGCTAATGTTCCTGTTATTAAAGAAGCACGTGAATTTGCTACAAGCAATATAATTCCTGGTGGAACAATAAATAATATGAATCACTTCTCGAAATATGTTGAATGGGCTGAAAATATTGCCGAAATAGACAGATCCATATTATGCGATGCACAAACTTCAGGTGGATTGTTATTTACAATAGCTTCCGAATATAAAGATGATATTATTAAAAAACTGAAAGAAGCAGGAATTGAATTTGCAACACACATAGGCAACTGTATTTCTGAAGGAAATGGTTTGATTTCTGTTAAAAAATCAAGCTAATTTGGGATTCCATAAAACAATTAAAAGCACTTACACGTTATAACTCCCAAAAAGCATGTCATTCCTGCGAACTTTTCTCATGAGTGAAGCGAGTAACGCAGGAATCTAATAATATACAAATAGATTCCGCATCACCTGCCTGTCGGCAGACAGGAGTGCGGAATGACAGAGTATTGTTACCTATTTTAGAATAAAACATATATTTAAATTTATTCTCATGAAATCAATAAAAATATTTTTCGTATTAATAATTAGCATTTTTCTTTTTTCTAAAGCAGATGCTCAAACTATTCCAGAATTAAATATTGAAATTCTAAAATATGTAAAATCTGTTGAAGGAAAAAAAGTAGATCGTGGTGAATGTTGGGATCTGGCTAATCAGGCTTTATTATTAGTTAATGCCGACTGGGATAAAGCTTTTGTATATGGAGACAAAATAGATCCTAAGAAGGATAAAATATTTCCTGGTGATTTAATTCAGTTTGATAATATAAAAATCAAATATACAGAAGGAAATACAACATATACAGAAACAATGGGTCAACATACAGCTATTGTTTACAAAGTTTTAGGAGATGGTATTTTTGAAATTGCTCATCAAAACAATGGATTTTCAGGAAGAAAAGTGGGTGTTAGCAAACTGAATATAAATTATATTATTAAAGGTAAAATATACTTTTATAGACCAACTTTAAAACGAAAATAACGAATTGTCGTCTGTATTTTAGTTGCAATATTTTGCTGCGTATTTAGCACAAGTATAGTTTCCATACCTTTGACCTTTTTTCCAGTCAGAACAAGCTCCTTCCTTATCTCCTGAATTATATCGGGCTAATCCTTTCTTTGCATACACATCTCCGTTAAAAGGTTCAATATCCAAAACCATGGAATAATCGCGAATAGCAAAATCATAAGTATTGGTTGCCACATAAATATCTGCACGAAGCTCATACTGCTCTTTAGTTTGATCAATTAGCATCAATTCGTTTATATTCTGCAGTGCTGTTAAATAATTCCCATTTTTAAAATTTGTTTTGCTCTGTAAAAAAAGCATATCAGGATTTGTTTCTGAAATACTTTCAATAAGCTCAATCAGCCGATTGGCTTCTTCGTATTTTTTATTCAGAAACAATAAATCTGCTTTCAGAATGTAATTATCAACTAAATAAGGTTCAAGTCTAATTAGTTTATCAGCATCTATTAAAGCAAGCGTGTATTTGCCCTGTTTTTCCAATAAATATATTCTTTGTTTATAATATTCAGGTTTTGATTTCTTAAGCTCTATTGCTGTATTTATCGCTTCCAGAGATTGTTTTTCATTTCCCGAATTCTGATTTATTTTGCTCAACAGAAAATATACATCGGCAATGCTATTGTTTCTTGCTATGATTTCATTTACCAAAAAATATGCCTGATTGTATTCTTCTGAGTTCATTAATCTTTTAACCTGATAAAGTTGCTTTTCTGTCTTCGAATACTCATTTGATTGCAATATATTATCCAGAAAATCTAATCCTTTAATCGTATTATAATCAACATTATTCAATAAGTTATACATGGATATTTTATACGAAGAATTTAAGTTCTGAATCAGAGCTTTTTCAGCATTAATAAAATCATCTTTTTCCAAATACATCCTAAACTTAAGCTCAGATGAGATATTGGGTTTTAACTTGTCGGCTCGTTCAGAATTTATAAAAGCTTCATTATAATTTCCAGTTTTATAAAGAGCTTCGGCTTTGGCTAAATAGAATTCTGCTTTAGGATTTCCTTCAATTAATATGTCTAATGTATCAAGTGCATTTTGAAATCTCCCCTGTTTTAGTTCAGAAAATGAATACACAGCCGGAATATTAATATTCTGAGATATCAACACAATCGGTAATAGTATCAAGCAAAACAGTATTATGTATTTTAATCTACTCATAAATTCTAATTTCTCCAGAACTTTCCTTGTACACATGAATAAAACCTGTAAGATTTCTTACTTCAAGACCTGAAATACGCGATTCCCAAACATCACAAATGTAGTAGTAAACACCTGTTGGCACTACTTCATCTGATCTGATTTTTTTCCCATTCCATTCAATGAAAGGATTCTTTGTTTCGTAAACCAATTCTCCCCAACGATTAAAAATCTTCATCTCCACTTTTTCGACAAAATTAAGTGGATTTTCAGCTATAAAAATATCGTTAACCCCATCGTTATTTGGAGAAAAAACGTTCGGTAATTTATAATACGAACAATTATCAACACACTGAACAACTGACAGTTCACTTTCATTATTGAAAGAATCTACAGCAGCCACAGCATAACAACCACCCATGGATGATTCAGGAAAATGCTCAAAGAAAGTATTTTCAGCTCCCTCTATTCTTAAGATGGAATCTAACTCAGTATCATAGCTATCGGTATAATAAACTTTATATGCAATAACATCGTCGGCGCAAGTGAGGTTCGGATTATTCCATGTCAAAATGTTTTTAAGACTATCACATGAAGATCTTACGCTTAATTCGGGAGGACACGGACGCTGATAGTCGTTTGGAGTTTTACATAATTCGTGCGACCAATTTATTGTAGGATACTCCACTGTATCAATCTTATATACTCCTACACTTTTTACTTTATAACAATATGATCTTCCATTTTTCAATTTATCATCTGAGTACACTCTTGAAGTAGAATAATCAATGGAATCATAATTTAAGGTCAAATCATTCAGGCGATATATAACATATTCATTGTCGTACCAAGGTGTATTTTTCTCAATATTGATTTCTACTGTATTATCAGAAGGCACCAAGTTTAGAAAAATAGATGAAGCTAACTGAGGAATACCAATACGGAATCTGTTTCCCGGAGTATCGTTGTACAGTGCAACTTCGTACGAATATTGTTTATCGAGCGTATTTAATCCAATATCAGTAATTGTCGTATCATCTAATCCTTCAAGAGTGTCTATACGTTCTAAATGCATTCCTAATGCATCGTCAGATCTGTAAATTACATATTCAAAAGGGCCTATCGCTCCTGGAACAGTATCCAGACGATCAGGCTTTGCCCATTTTAGCATAATCTTGCCATTTATTGCATCGGTAGTATCAACTGAAACATTTGTTATTACCGGAAATCCCGGCTCAAGAGATTCACATTTTTCCTCAGACGGATAACTTTGAGCGCCATCAGCAAATTCAGCTACAATTCTGTAACAATAATTAAATCCCTGAACTAAACCTTCATCCTCATCATTATCAATAAAAGTTGTGTCGGTAGTTTCACCTGCATATTCATAACCCTCGTCGTCTGGCATTCCAGTTGTACAATCATCATGGGTATAATCGAGTGGTCCTTCTTTTCTTCTGTAAATCAAATATTTCATCGGATTACACTCAGGTTCATTCCAGCTTACTCTTATATACGCATTTCCCGGATCGGTTTCCAGTCCATATGGCGCCGGACCAATTACTTTTACAAGCATTCTTTCTACACCAACCAATTTTACATCTGGATGATCATCTTTAGCAGAAATTATTACCATATACGATTCGTTCCTGATATGATTGCATCCTGTATACCATCTAAATCGAGATACTGTTTCTCCAGGAACACTTGAAACCTCGCTTAGGGTTGCTGGTTTTGTTTCAAATAAAAATGGACCACCTGTAGCTGTATGTTCAATATTATTTAAATCAGCATCGGTGCTTCTGATTAATACGTTCACTG
Source organism: Bacteroidales bacterium (assembly GCA_030637515.1). GTDB lineage: Bacteria > Bacteroidota > Bacteroidia > Bacteroidales > UBA12077 > UBA12077. The sequence continues at coordinate 2,894 of DAOWGM010000121.1, read as the reverse complement.
TATCGCCTGCTACAACACAAACTTCATCGATTGGATCTGTTTCCGGAGGATTATTTTCTGTAGCATAAACATTAATTTGAATATCTCTTGTTATGGAACCAATTTTAATACCATAGCGCCACTCATCAATAAGTATTGCAAGGTTATATTTCCCTGTATCAGAAGGTGTATTCCAAACTAAATCACCAGTTAATTCATTCATTCCAATCGAACTGGTTGCTGGAGGTAATGCGTATCCAGCTATAGGATTTCCGTCTTCGCCCGTACAAGCTGCCAGTGAATATCTCAAATCGTCTCCATCTTTATCGTAGGCTCCAGGATTATGAACAAAAAGTTTGAATTGTGCTGCTTGATTAAGCGGAGGATTCAATAAAATGGGAGTATCATTTAATCCAATTGATGGATTTACAAACAAAGTTGTTTTAACCGAAAAAACTGTATTTACTGAATTTGGAATATTCTGAACCCCGAAATTTCTGTTCGGATCCTGAACAAGTATTGAATAAACACCTGGTCCGGGAAAAGTGTGAACAGCAGCATACCTATTTCTTTGATAATAATCAGGTAGTAAAACCTTTTCGGTTCTTGCAACAGTTGTAAAAGTTCCATCGCCCCATTCTACCTCAAGTTCTTCTCTATCTACATTACTTAAAGTATATGTATAAGTAGTTACTGTTACCTTATATGTAAGTTCTGACAACTGAACGTAGGTAATTTCCCCAGCTCTGTTATGTGTTGCATAAACACTTGAAAATCCAGCAATTAAAAATATAATAATTAGTAAATATATTCTTCTAATACTCATCAGCATTTATTGTATATTCTTTATTCTTAATGTTAAACTGATATCCTTTTTCTAATTTTCCTTTCTTTAATATCAGTAAATTTTTTTGATCAGGATATAAATCCAGCATTAAAGAGTTTTTTATAACAAATGTCTTTACCTCTTTCTTCGTTACAATATTATAAAAAAACCAGACAGCTTCATCATTTCTCTTTATCCCTTCATTTGTAAATTTCAATTCTTTCCCTTTAAATATTATCTTAAAATGTTCCTGAAAATAGAAGTCAATTTTCTCTTTGTGTAATTCATAATTTCCATTCTCACTAAGATCAACCTGAACATCATACAATTGATTTACAAGTAATTGAAAATCGTCAGTAAATACTTTAAATGATAAAGAAATAGTATTATTCTCCGATTGAAATTCCAAATTTGTTACTGACACATGAATTGGATGCATCAGGAAATAATTTGATATAAGTAATAAATAAAAGCTTTTTATAAATAAAAACATAGGATAAAATTACTATTTTTTTATTTCTTTGAGTTAAATATTTAAATAATCATATATGAATCCATTTCAACTATATTTCCAGCTCGGAATATCACATATTACAGATATTCAGGGATATGATCATATTCTGTTTCTTATAACACTCTGTGCTGTTTATTGTTTAAATCAATGGAAAAGCATATTAGTTTTAATAACAGCCTTTACTATAGGTCATTGCACAACTTTAGTTTTAGCTACTTTTAATATTATTCATATTTCATCTGATCTCATTGAATTCTTAATTCCTGTAACAATTCTGATAACTGCAATTGCAAACATGGTGCAAAAAGATAATTTTAAAACGAAGACCTTACACTTAATAAAATACATTGCAGCCCTGTTCTTTGGTTTAATTCATGGTTTAGGCTTCTCGAATTACCTAAAGAGTTTGCTTGGAATGGAAAGCAGTATTATTAAACCTCTTTTAGCTTTTAATATTGGAATTGAGCTTGGTCAAATATTTGTTGTTCTCATTATTTTAGGAATAACTGCTTTAATAACAAATGTCCTGCATTTTAATAAACGTGAATGGAGTATGATTTTGTCCGGTGCAGGTGCCGGAGTATCTTTAATTCTGATTATTGAAAGATTCCCTTTTTAATGAGTTTATGTTGAGCTAAATCATCAAATGATTCTTGGAAACCTGATTAATAATCATTATTTTGGTAAATCCATAATCTCAACTACATAGCAATTATGAAAAATTTCAAGATCCTTTTTATTGTACTAATTCTTTCCAGTACAACAATGGTTTCTGCACAGCAGATAGAAAATCTACGGATAAAGACCTTTGAAAATAAACTAAACCTGATATACGATATATCACACGAGAAATCAGGACAGTTGTTTCATATTAAAGTTCTGTGTTCCGATGATGGAGGACAAAGTTTTAATATTCCATTAAAGTCTATTTCAGGTGATATTAGTACTGGAGTTGAAGGTGGAAAAGATAAAATTATTATCTGGAATGTATTAAAAGACAATAAAAACCTGAAAGGCGAGAATTATATTTTTAAAATAATTGCAACTCCCGGTAAAGTAATTAATCAAACTGATAATGTTGAAGGCTTTTATTTTGAATTAGTTGATTGTTATAAAAAAGATGAACGAATTATTTGTGCATTAAAAGTAACTAATAAAGGTAAACAACGCGACCTAAAAATGGTTAACCGTTTAGCACGAGTTTATGATTTTAATGGAAAAAGACTAGAAGCGCAAAAATCAAAACTTGGTAATGAGACAGGTAATGCACGATATGCTGTTCCAACATTAACATTTCAACCAAATCAAACAGAAACTGCTCTTTTCAGTTTTGATATTCCCAATGGATTTACAAACAGAATAAAAATGCTCGAATTTGGTGTTGAAGTTCTAGAAATAACTTATGGTCTTGATTTAAAAATTGGGAATATTCAGTTTAGAGATATTTCTTATGATAATCCTAAGCAATCATCTAAAGCAGAAATAATTTCACAATCGATAAAACTAAATATTGGTTCTGAAATAACCAAAGCAACAGATACTAATCCACCAAAAATTAGCTTTAGTCAGCCATTA
>DAOWGM010000128.1 GCA_030637515.1 Bacteroidales bacterium | reverse complement strand
TTCCTCATTTGCCCCTCCCGAAAGCCTTCGGGACTAAAGGGTGTTAGGAAAATCAATTTGCTCCCTTTAGGGTTAGGGGCAAATAAATTGGTTTTCAGCATATAGCTCCTGTGGTTAGGTAAATAAACGTACATTCATTCTTTATATTTTTTTAACAAAATAGCTGCATTGTGACCCCCAAAACCGTAAGAAGTTTTCAAAGCATAATCGATTTCCATGTCAACTGTTTCAGTAGCAAGATTCAAATCATCAAAGTTATTATCAGATAAATTAGCATGAATTTTCGAGTTCTTAATTGAAAGCGCAGTTACTGCTATTTCGAGTGCTCCACTTGCTCCAATAGTATGTCCCAGAATACTTTTCGTTGAATTAACAATAGGTTGATTTTCCTTGTTGCCAAAGATTTCTTTAATGACTTTTTGCTCAACTTTGTCGTTTAACTCTGTACCTGTTCCGTGAGTATTAAGATAATCAATCTTATGGCTACTAATAACACTTTTCAATAATTTAGCGATTTGCTCTCCCGATTCCTGTACCTGAACAATATTATGAGCATCACTATTAGATTGATAATCTACAATTTCAGCATATATTTTGGCTCCGCGACTTTGAGCCATTTCTAATTCTTCAAGTATTAAAATACATCCACCACCTTCGGCAAATAAAAATCCACTTCTGTCATAAGAGAACGGCATAGGTCTTCCATCTGTTGATTTTGTTAAAGTTCCAAGTGAATCAAAGCCTCTTAATATAGCACCGCTCTCGTCTTTCAGACATTCAACGCCGCCTGTAATCATAATGTCAGAATAACCATCTTTAATTTTACGAAATGCTTCTCCAATAGCATAAGTTCCGGATGCACAACTTGCATTAATAGTATAATTAAACGAGTTTATTTTATATAAAATGGAAACCCAGGCAGTTGCAGAATCAGGCATTGTAGCAGGGATTACCATTCTATTAAATTTTGGTTTTACGAAATCACCTGGGGCATCTTTTAATAGCGTTTTATAAGTATGAAATACATAAAAACTAAAGCCCATATTTAAGCTGCCGATTCCATTACCAAGTATAATTCCTGAGTTTTCGAATATTTCAGATGCAATATCAGAGTTTGCATTTTCTTTAATTCCTGAATCAATTAATGCCAGCTCTGTGCCAACTAAAGCCAGAACAGATGTAGCTTCCATTATTCTGGAGTATTTTTTCAAAAAACTAAAATCATCTAAATTAATTTCAGGAAAAGGAATGTAAAAGCTGGTTTTATAATTATGAAAAGATTGATATTTTTCAGGAATTCTTTCCGCTATGAATTTTTGAGATAATATATTCTTCCAAAATTCATCTTTGCCTATTCCATTAGAACAAACAGGCCCGATACCGGTAATTACAACTCTTCTGCTATTTTTTGTGATTTCTGACATAATTTATTAGTTCAGTTAAATATTCACTAATATTATTATAGTCTCTGGCACTTATTTTGTATTTCGCTAAATCAATATAATCATCTTCGGTTTGTAATAATTTTTGATTTTTGATTTGAATCGTTCCAATTTGTGTGAAAGAAAGTTGATTGTTGTTTGCCTCTTGAATAAAAGAATCATTACTTTCTTCTTTAATTGTAAATACGAGTTCGTATTCTCCGCATTCTCCCATGAAAAGCAAACATTTTGGTTTAGATATTAATTCACAAAATTTGATGCCTTCTTCTGAATATGGAAGTTTAGTAATTTTGAAACCTACATTATTTAAATCTGAAATCGTATTAATGGCACTCAAAACACCATCGCTTGAATCAATACAAGACGTAGCATATTTGTTTATAAACCTGGATTCTTTATATCTTAAATTTAATTTAAGACTTGGTAGGGTTAAATTGTTTCCTTTAACATTATTGTTCAAATAGAGCTTTTTTGCAGCTTCAATATTTCCTGCGCCAAGCTGACCGGTCATATATATCAGATTACCTTCTGCTGCTCCAATTCTCGTAATTGGATTTTCAGCTTCACCTATAACAACACCTGTGTATTTCCACAATTTTGATATTCCCAAATCTCCACCTATAAAGCCTGCCATTGCTTCTTTAAGCACAATAGCAATACCTTGAGTAAACGCTTCAATAAATTTACTATCCCATTTTTCGCTGTCTATTGTTAAGCTGTGTGCATAAAATAATGGCGTTCCTCCACTTGCTAGTACATCACTTATTGTTGCAATTGTTACATTTTTACCTAATTCATAAGGGTTATTATCATTGAAAAAATCTTCTTGTGAAAATTCATCAACTGAGAATAATAGCTTTTTGTTATGATAGTTTACAATTTCAGCATCGGATTCAAAAAACTTATTCTGTAAATATTCACTTTTGGGAAGTATGTTAATAATCTTCTTTATTATCTCTATTTCTTTATTCATTAGATAAAATTTAGAGAAATGCTATTATATGCAATATAACCTAAATATTCATTAAAGTCAATTAGAGTATTTGCAATGTAAAAGCAAATATAATTTTAAGGAATAGCTCTTTATTATTGAATTTCGAAGGGAATTTTCTTTTAGAAATTCATCTTCATAGAAGTAGGATAGAGCTGAAAGCTTATTAATTATAAAATATTATAAATCAATTATTTGTTTGTATTTTTTACTTGAATAATTTTAGCTGCAATACTAATTGCTATTTCAGCCGTTGATTTGCTGTTTATGGATAAGCCGATTGGTGAATCTACTTTTGCAAGATCAGTTTCAGAAATTCCTTTGTTAATTAGAGAGTCATATATGGTTTTTACTTTGTTTTTACTTCCAATCATTCCCAGATACTTTAGCTTTTTAGTAACGAGTTGTTTAAGTACCAATTCGTCGCTTTTATGGCCGACTGTCATTATTACAGCGTAACTGTTTTCTCCTTCGGGAACTAAATCAGAAATTTCTTTAAAGTCAATAATTTTTTTACGATGTGCGTATTGGTTATTTTCGAATGTAGAAAGTTCATCACGGTTATCGTAAACCACAACATTGAAATCCAATATTCTAAATATCTGACTCATTGGTAAGCTCACGTGACCTGCTCCAAAAATGTAAAGCGTAGGTTTTAAACCGATTTGTTCTGTGTATTCCCAGTTCTCTTCATTTCTAAATTGGTAGTTGATTTTGTTGGATACTGTTATTGTTTCATCAAAAGAGATTCCATTTTGATTTAAAGTAAGAGCTCCATTTTCTCCTTTATCTAATCGATTTGTAATATTATTAATGATTTCTTTTTTAGAAGAATCAAACAGAGTAAAAGCATGAGTTTGCTCCCCAGAGCACATTAAACCTGATTTATCTTTTCCTGCATCAGCTTTATGTATTTGTTTCTTAATGAATGCTTTTTGGTTTCCTATTTTTGCCTCCTTTTTTGCTAATTCAACCATGTTGTATTCCATTACACCACCACCAATTGAACCTGTCATTGCTCCAGTTTCTGAAATTGCCATTTTAAACCCTACAATACCCGGACTACTTCCGTTTCGTTCAACAACAGTTATAAGCATTACATTATTATTTTCTGATAATTCTTTTTGAATAAAACTCCAAACATCCATAATAAATTACTTTAATTTTTACATATCAAAAATACAATGAATTAGGTAATATTAGGTTCTTAAAATACAGTTTTTATGTTTTATATCTAAATTGAAGACTCTTTTTTGACTTTATTATTCATTGGTAGAATAAAATTCTTAAAAATGATTACTTAGTATTTAAAAATTCTATATTAAAAACTATAATGTATAAAACTATCCTGATTATTTATTGGATAAGATAAAAAATGTAACTTTAGCACTTGAATAATTTAGAATAGAAATAATATGGAAAATATCTTTCAAAAAATTAACGAATTATCAGAGAAGTATCGCGATTATACTGCAGAGAACTTATCAAAATTAGTGCAAATCAAATCATTAAGCTTAGGTGAAAAAGAAGTTCAGTTAGAACTTAAAAGACAGATGGAAGAAGCTGGCTTTGATGAAGTATACATTGATGGTTTAGGAAATGTGATTGGTAGAATAGGGAATGGAAAAAAGGTTCTTGCAATCGATGGTCATATGGATACTGTTGATATGGGAAATATGGACAACTGGGATTTTGATCCGCTTGGTGGTGAAATTAAAGATGGTTTTGTTCACGGTCGTGGAACTGTTGATCAGGAAGGTGGACCAGCTGCATTTGTTACTACAGGTAGAATATTAAAAGAATTAGGTTTCGATAAAGATCTTACCATATATTTCGTTGGAAGTGTAATTGAAGAAGATTGTGATGGTTTATGTTGGAAATATATTGTTGAAGAAGATAAAATAAAACCAGACTTTGTAATTAGTACAGAGCCTACTAATTTAAATATATATCGTGGACATCGTGGACGTATGGAAATGCACGTACATTTTTATGGTGTTTCATCGCATGGTTCGGCTCCGGAACGTGGAAAGAATGCTATTTACATGGCTTCTAAAACTGCTTTAGAGATTGAGCAATTGCACGAAAGATTAAAATTTGATGAGTTCTTAGGTAAAGGAAGTATTACAATTTCAGAGGTTATTTCTGGAAGTCCTTCGCTTTGTGCTGTTTCCGATTATGCACGTATTCATTTGGATCGTCGTTTAACTTGGGGCGAAACCAAAGAATCTGCTGTTGCAGAAATTGAAGAGTTAATAAAAGGAATGAACGCAAAAGTTGAAGTTCTTGATTATTTAGAAACTTCATATACTGGTTTAGAGTACGGAATGGAGAAATATTATCCGACTTGGAAAATGCCTGAAGATCACGAAGTAGTTCAAACAGGTGTTCGTACATTTAAAAATCTATTCAATAAAGATGTTAAAATTGATAAATGGACATTCTCTACAAATGGAATTATGACCAATGGTGTTTATGGAATTCCAACAATTGGTTTTGGTCCTGGAAATGAAGTTTTAGCACATGCTCCAAACGAGAAAGTAGCTATTGATGATTTAGTTATAGCAGCTTCATTTTATGCTGCTTTTGCTTACGAGATTTAATAATTTTGAAAAAGAAAACATATGAGTTTACAAGATAAGATTAACAAGCTGGGTCAGTTAAAAACTGATCTTTACAAAAAAGACTTCTTACTAACCTGGGAAAAAAGTAAAGATGATTTAAAAGGGATATTGGAAGTTGCTGAGATTTTAAAAGAAATGAGAGATAATAATATTTCTCCAAGTGTTTTTGATTCAGGATTAGCAATTTCAAATTTCCGTGATAACTCAACCCGTACACGATTTTCATATGCATCGGCAAGTAACTTATTAGGTTGTGCTGTTCAGGATTTAGACGAGCAAAAATCACAAATTGCACACGGAGAAACTGTTCGTGAAACAGCAAATATGATTTCTTTTCTTTCGGATTTTATTGGAATTCGTGATGATATGTATCTTGGTGAAGGAAATAAATACATGCGTGAAGTAGGAGATGCTTTAGACGAAGGATTTGAAAAGGGAGTATTGCCTGAACGTCCCGGAATTGTAAATTTACAGTGTGATCAGGATCATCCAACACAATCGATGGCAGATTTAATGCATTTGCAAAAGGAGTTTGGTTCATTAGAGAATCTAAAAGGTAAAAAGATTGTAATGAGCTGGGCTTATTCGCCAAGTTATGGAAAACCATTATCAGTACCACAAGGTATAATTGGTTTAATGTCTCGTTACGGAATGGATATTGAATTAGCTTATCCTGAAGGATATGACTTGATTCCAGAGATTGTAGAGATTGCTAAAAAGAATTCAGAGGAAAGTGGTGGATCATTCAAAATAAGTCATTCGATGGAAGAGGCAGTAAAAGATGCTGATATTGTATATCCAAAAAGTTGGGCTCCATTTCATATTATGCAACAAAGAACAGAGTTGTTGAAAAATAAAGATACAGAAGGTTTAAAAGCTCTTGAACAGACTTGTTTAGCAAATAACGCTAAATATAAAGATTGGGAATACGACGAAGAAAAAAAGAAATTAACTAAAAATCAGGATGCTTTGTATATGCACTGTTTACCTGCCGATATTAGCGGTGTTTCTTGTAAAGAAGGTGAAGTTGATGGTGATGTATTTGAGAAATATAGAATAAAAACTTATTTGGAAGCAGGCTTTAAACCATATATTATTGCTGCAATGATGTTTACCAACAAATTTGAAAAGCCAAACGAAGTGTTAGATAAAATCCTTAAAAGGGATAAAAAGAGAGTAGGTTTATAACCTACTCTCTTTTTTATGTTTGTGCGAGAACTTCGATTAGTTTTTCGCAACCACCATTCTTTATAAATTCAGAGTGTTCTTCTCTTGAATTAAAACGCTTGCCACATATCTCATAACATTCTATTTTATAATTACTTGCTTCGAAAAAACGATTTAGAACTTTATTTGAATCTGGGTCCTGTAGAGTAGATTTCCATTCGTCTTTTTTCACCAACTCTAAAATTGTCTTCCATATAGCAGCAGCTAAAGCACCACAACCATCACCACTTAGTCCCATACCACCAGCAAATCCTGCTACCATAATAATTTCTTCATCACTTGCACTCATTTTTTTTAATGTTTCAGATGCACAGCTAATTGTAGGTTCCGATATTTCATAATCTGATAAGGATAATCCTTCGTGTGCAGCCTGTATTGCTTCTGGCGCCCAATTTTCTGCTAATTTAAAACATGAATAAAATTTACCGGAGAACATGTATTTTGCAAAACTCCATTTATTTTTAAAGTCTGTTTTTGTAAAATCCTCACAATCAATACATTTTGTTCTGTTTTTAAAGGATTCCATTATATGTTGAGTTGCTCTAATGGCAACTGCAGTAGCTTTGCTAAGATCTTTATTATTGCGTCGGTATGCTTCAGCGCCTAATGCCATTGAAGCTCCCCATAACATACCACATTGGTAACCTGCTTGAAGTATTCCGCCTGCCATTGGATCAATAGCTCTTTCCTCATTTGGTTTTGGATGTCCAAATTCTCTATTGAGTATATAGAAGAAGGTATTTGAGCACGATCCTTTTGTAAGGAAGATTCTCTTTGCTTTAAGTTTGTTTTTTTTTGATTCAATAATATTCATAGCTTATATTTTTGTTCCTAAAATGTATAATTGCAAATTAGTGAAAATTAGATTCAATTGCTTGATTGAATATGAAATACTAAGAGAAATTTTCTTTCAAAGTAGATGGATATATTATTTACAGCAATCTTGCTCAAGTTTAATAATAGTGGGTTGTTGAATAAGAAATTATTAAGATAGGAGTAGTTCAATTTTATTATTTTCATTAAAAATTTGCATAATAAAACAATTGTTGTACTTTTGTGGAGTGATTAGTCAATCAATAATGGAGAAAGTAGATAAAATATTCGAAGCTGCCTTAAGTTTGTTCACAACAAAGGGTTTTCATGGTACTCCAACCAGCGAAATTGCAAAAACAGCTGGAGTAGCAAATGGTACTTTATTCCATTATTTCAAAACCAAAGAAGATTTAATTAATAATCTTTACTTAAAAGTAAAGAACGAAATGGTTGAAGAATCAACTAAAGGAATTGAAAAGATTGAATCATTAAAATTGAAGTTGGAATATTTATGGTCTAAAACAATCCATTGGGCTATGACAAATCCACAGAAGATCTTTTTTATTCAGCAATACATGTACTCACCATACATAACAAGCAATACTCAGGAAGAAGTTGATAAGATAAAAGAGGTATATACAGATCTAATTCAGGAAGGAATCAACAATCATGAAATTAAAGAAATTCCTGTAGAATTAATTTACAATATAGCAACTCAACAGCTATTTGGTATGATACAGTATTTGGTTGTAAATCCTGAGAAGTATCATGATTCAGAATTCATGAACATAGCTTTTAATTTGTTTTACGATATATTAAAAAAGAACTAAAAAAATTTACATAACAAATAGAGTGATTAGTCAATCAGTAAAATAATAATACTAAATAAATATAAAAAGATGAAAAATGTAGCATTAATAACTGGAGCATCCAGTGGAATTGGAAGAGAGTTAGCATTTATACATGCAGCTGAAAAAGGAAATTTAGTAATTGTAGCTCGTCGTCAGGCAGAGTTGGAATCATTAAAGAAAGAAATTGAAAGTAAATACGGAGTTCAAGTTAAAATAATTGTAAAAGATTTAACTAAACCAGAAGCACCACAGGAGATATACAATGAAATAAAACAAGCTGGTATCAATATTGAATTTTTGATAAATAATGCAGGTTTTGGTGGCTTAGGTAAATTTCATGAAAGAGAATGGAACCAAGATGAAGCTATGATTAATCTAAATATTATGGCATTAACATCTTTAACCAGAATATTTTTGCCTGATTTTGTTCAAAAAAATAGAGGAAGAATATTAAATGTATCGTCAACAGCCAGTTTAATGCCAGGTCCATTACAAGCTGTATACTTTGCAACAAAAGCTTATGTTACATCATTTAGCAATGCAATTGCAGAAGAATTACATGATACGAATGTTACGGTTACTGCGTTGTTACCTGGGGCAACCGAAACCGAGTTTGGAAAAGTTTCGGGAATGGATAAAACAAATCTTTTTGTTAATACTTATAGTGCAAAGATGGTTGCCGAAGATGGTTACAAAAGTATGATGAAAGGTAAATTGAATAAAATTGCTGGAGTAAATTTCTCTCAAAGATTAATGATGGCTTTTATTCCATTAAGTCCACGTAAAATGGTTCTAAAACAGGTGAGGAATATGCAGAAAATTAAGTAATTAAGAATTATTGTAACCTGATAGAATAATTAAACATGAGATAGCCAAAATTGAATATAAGATTATAGTGCCTATTCAATATTTTGAAAGTTGTCTATACTTCGATAAACTCAGCATGACACCTTTCTTATACTAATTGTCACACTGAGCTTGTCGAAGTGTTTTTGTTAAAAAAATGTGTTATATCAAATTAAAATAATATTAATTATATGAAAATAAAAGCAATAATAACTGGTTCAACAGGTATGGTTGGTGAAGGTGTTCTGCACGAATGCCTTAATCATCCTGAAGTTGAGTCTGTTTTAGTAATAAACAGAAGAACTTGTAATGTTCAACATCCTAAATTGAAAGAGATTATTCACTCAGATTTTTCTGATTTTGGAAGTATTGAGAATGAATTGTCCGGATACAATGCAGCTTTTCTTTGTATGGGCGTATCGTCAGTCGGAATGAAAGAAGAAAAGTTTCGATACTTGACATATGATTTAACAATGGCATTAGCTAAATCTTTAGCTAAGTTAAATCCAGAGATAACCTTGACTTATGTTTCAGGTGCTGGAACTGATTCAACTGAAAAAGGTAGAATCATGTGGGCAAGAGTAAAAGGTAAGACTGAAAATGATTTAATAAAGCTAACTGTAAAAGCAGGATTTGCTTTTCGACCGGGAGTAATTACTCCAACCAAAGGATTAAAAAATACCTATACATCGTATAAGGTGATGAAACCTTTATTACCAATATTTAGAGTATTGTTTCCAAAATACGTTTTATCATTACAAGAATTAGGTTTGGCAATGATAAATGTTGTTACAAAAGGATATGATAAGAAAGTATTGGAAGTAAAAGATATTGTGAAATTAGCAAAAGTGTAATTTTCGTACTAACCTTATCCGGTTGTCATTCTGAACGAAGTGAAGAATCTTTCTTTTTTTATAACCACATATTTGAATAGATTCTTCGTTTCACTCAGAATGACACGTAGTTTTGACACTGTTATATGTAGTTTTATTTCTATTTTGAAGTAACTTAGTAAATTATTCGGAACATAGTGAAGAATCTATAATGCAGAATTATTTTACATACATTCTTACAAATAAGAACAAAACAGTTTTATATACCGGTGTTACCAATAACCTAAAAAGAAGATTATACGAACACCAAGAAGATGCAAAAGGAGCGAAGGATACTTTTGCAGGAAAGTATAATTGTTCCTATTTGGTTTACTATGAACGATTTCAATTAATTGAGCACGCTATAAAACGTGAAAAGGAAATAAAAGGCTGGAATAGATCAAAAAAAGAAAAGCTTATTTTAGATTTTAATCCTGAATGGCGATTTTTGAATGATGATGTTGATTAGTTAGAGATTCTTCGCGTTGCTCAGAATGACAAAATCTTCGATTTTGTTTTGGATTATAGTTTTATTGTCATTCTGAGTGTAACGAAGAATCTAAAATGTTAATATAGATGCTTCACTAACGTTCAGCATGACAATCGAATTAAATATTTCGCTTCAAAAATCTACCTTTAGTATCAGAAATTAACTTTCCGTCTTCAACAACTACTTCACCATTCGAAATAACAATCTCAGGAACACCAACTGTTTTTGCATCTTCGTAGATTTCTAAATCGCAATTCTGATGATGATTTTCAACGGAAATTGTACTTTCAGTTTTTGGATTCCAAATAAGTATATCCGCATCTGAGCCAACTGCTATTTCTCCTTTCTGTGGATATAAACCAAATATTTTTGCAGCCTGTGTTGAAGTAATATCAACAAACTGATTGTAATTAATTCGGTTTTGCAAAACACCATACGAAAAAAGTAATGTCATTCTATGTTCAACACCACCTGCACCATTTGGTATTTTTCTGAAATCATTAAGTCCTTGTTCTTTTTGCTCCAGAGTAAAAGGGCAGTGGTCTGTTCCAATCGTTTTTATAACACCTTTATTTATGGCACTCCACAATGAATTCTGGTCTTCCTTTTTACGTAATGGCGGACTCATTACAAACTTAGAACTGTCTTTAAAATCACCAATATATTTAGAATCATTTAGTAATAAATACTGCGGGCAAGTTTCTGAATAAACCTGCTGTCCTGATTTTTGTGCTTCTTCAATATATTTAACGGATTCTGCTGCTGATGTATGAACAATATATATAGGACAATTAGCTTTTTTAGCCATTTCTATTGCATTTTTTACAGCATCTGCTTCGGTATAGTCAGGTCGAGAAACAGGATGAAATTTAGGGCTTAATTTGCCAATTTGACCCAATTCCTCTCTAAACTTATCAATATCGTCACCTAATTCGCAATGCAGCGTAACAATTCCACCAGCTTTACCTACAATTTGCATAACCTTTAAAATATCATCATCTTTCAAACCAATACTATCTTTATAAGCCATATACACTTTAAAAGAAGTGATTCCTGATTCTATACAATCTGTAATTTCTTGTTCAGTATTTTTATTCCATTCAACAGGGCTAACGTGGAATGAATAATCACAAAGAGAATTATCTGCTTCTGCTTTTCTGTCAATTAAAGCATCAATTAGCGATTGTCCTTTTTGTGGAGTAACAAAATCGAGCAGGGTAGTTGTTCCTCCTAAAAGAGCAGCTTTACTTCCTATTTCAAAATCATCGGCAGAATATCCTGCAGGCGTTGGCAAATGCATATGAACATGCGGATCTATCCCGCCAGGGAAGATGAGTTTGCCTGATGCATTAATTGTATTATCAATGGGTTCAAGAATATTTAATGATTCGCTTAATTGAACTATTTTACCATCAGTAATATATATGTCAGAATTAAATGCTTGAGTGGATGTTACTACGGTTCCGTTTTTAATTAGAATATTCATATGAAAATTTACTTTGAGAAAAATTCATTAAATGGTGTTTTTGTTACCCAGTAATTATAATCATCATCTAAAAATGTCTGAAATACAAAGTCATTGTTTTGAAAGAAAAGATTGTCATCTTCAGTAATTTCTTTTAAACCCAGCTCATCACCGTCAATATTCATATATAGAACTTTATCTTGCCCTTTTATTATAAATTCTGTTTGCGAAACAGATTGAAATGCATTGCTTGTAAAATAACCTAAAGGAGGTAATTCCACAGTCCATAAAGTATCGCAAGTTTCAGTTATTCTGATTATTGAAATTTCTTCCTCATTCGGGTAGCCAAGAAATATCATTCCATTATTAGCAAGTAAAATAAACTGAGATAAATCACTTAAATTAAGAATCTTTTTATTTATTAACTCCCCCGAAATAGAATATTCACATTTTTTAAACCAACCTAGAGTCATGTGATCACTTGAAAGTGTAAAGAAATGATTTGTTTTATCATCATATATTATTTCTTCTGTTGTAAGCGTATCCAGTTCAGATAAATGGATATTTTCACGTTCAAATGAATTCAAATCATATACAATCAAATCATTAGGGTCCAAAGTATAAAACTTACCTTCTATTATAGAATTTACAGTTTCTTCATCATATATATCTGGTCCAGTGTAAATTCCTTTCTTCCATATTTGATTTCCATCTTTATCCAATCTCATTAAATAATATGTGCCAAGTCCCATTGAACCTTCTACGAAGTAGAAAGCAAGAAAATCACCATTGTCTAACTCAAACATGTCTTTTACATTAACGGGTAATGAACCAAACCAAGGGTCAGTATTCCTTGAAATATGATCTTTTTCCCATTCAAGGTTGCAATTTTCATCAAATTTTAGAAAAGCAACTTTTTCTTGTTTTTTTCCTGCTGCCAATAATCCACCATCACTTGTCGCCCTTAATGCTTCTATTCTATATATTCTACTTGATTCTTCTTCATTTATAGTTGGTTCGGTGTTGTCTTTTTTGCATGCCACCAATAGCAATAATATAATAATTAAAAAGTTTAAGATGTTCTTCATATTCACATTTCTTTATCTTATTCAAATGTACAAACTATTTTATACCGAATATAGTATTAAAACAAAAAAAAAGAGCAAAATACTTTCTGTATCTTGCTCTTTAAATGATTAATTATTAAAAGTTCATGTCATTCTGAACGAAGTGAAGAATCTCTATTTGGTTTAAGAGATACTTCGCTAATACTCAGTATGACATCTATGGAGTTAATCTATATCTCGTACACATCTAACATAATTATAAACATATCTTACATCGCCTTGTGGACCCCAATACTCAGGATAATCATCAGAATTACCTGATTTAGGATCACTTCGTTGAGCTCCTGCACCATGTACGTCCATTAAATTTCCATTCATTTCTCCCTGAGCTTCACCAAAGGCAATATAAACTGCTGATGAATATGGATTGGCTCCATCGAGATGACTTGTTCCTGTCCAATAATAACCATACTGACCTGGATTTCCTTCCGGATCATTAAAAGTCGTAGTATTAAAGGTAGGATCTATTGCTGGTGAGTTTGTAACATCCGGACAGCGAGTATAATCGACAATACTTTGTAATTCTTTTGCACTTGGTAATCTCCAATCACTATATCCGGCAAGAGTTAAATTTTCTGCATATGATAAAGCATTTTCCCAATCCCTGGTATTTCCATCGTCGTTTTGTTGCCACATTAATCCTGTTGCGTTATCAGTAACCGTTTCATCATCGTTATCTGTAAAATCGTTCACACCATATGATGTATTTCCTCTAACCATTCTAAAATACATTGTCTTATCATCTCCAGTTGCAGGATCATATTTTGGATATCCTTTAATTCTTCCATCAACAAAGTTTACACCAAATACAGTAACATCTCCAACCATTGTTAATCCAACATATTGTGTACTTGACCACGTTTGTGCATCGATTTCACGTTCGCCAATGGAAGTATTTCCTAAAGGTTGAATAAAATAATCTGTGTTAATAAAATAGCTAATAGCTTCTTCTCCCGCAACCTGTCCAGTAAACAATATAAGAGAATAGATTTCTTTAATTGTTGGCACTCTCCAATCGTTATGATCAGCTAATATTGAAGATTCAGCTTTATTAAATGCATCATCGTACGTAATTTTATCTCCCATATCTTGTTCCCACATTAATCCGGTAACATTATCTGTAATGGTTCCGTCACCATTATCAGTATAAGATGGTTGGTTCCCAATATACGTTCCATCTTGACCATAAAATGCATCGCCAGAATTTGGTTCTGAGATAATAGATGCATCATCATAAAATGTTGTTTGATTTGTACTTACAATTGGATATTCTGAAATGTCAGGAAGATTATCTTCCGTTGGACTTACATCAGAATCTTTATTACATCCTATTAAACTTATGAATGATAATAAAATTATACTGAGTATAAGTGAACTGATCTTTAAATTTGCTTTTGTTTTCATCATGTTTGATTTATTAGTTTAAAACAAAAATAAGACGCAATAGTTGACATCTAAAATGAAATCAACAGGATGGGAATTTATATCATTATAAAGGATGATTTTATCAATGGAACTATAGAAGAAAAACTAAATGGTTTTATCCAATATTTTTAAATATGTTCCGTCTTTATCTTCTGTAAAGCCTATTTTCTTAAGATATTTGACGTATTTAGCAGAGTCGCCCGATGTCACAACCTTATCAAAGCCATCATCAATAAATCTTCTTCTTAAACGAAGATAAATAAACCTTCCATTTTTAAAATCTCGATATTCAGGTACAACATAGTCCAGACCAACTTTTAAAACATTATTATCTTCTCTGTGAGCTAAAAATAATCCTGCAACAGCAGTATTTCTCAGGATAAAAAAACTGATGGTATTCATTTCAGGTTTATAGGTAAAACCGGGAAAAAACTTTTGTATTTCTTTGTTATGAAAATCAAGGAATCGTAAAAGGTATTTATTATCAGCTCTGATTTCAAGTGTTTCGAATGTTTCTTTTTTAGAATATATTTTAAAGAGATAGTAAATGTCAACACAAACAATAAATCCGTTTAGGAATCCAACAGGTAAAGCGCCAATCAAAAAACCGTATGTTGAGAAAGTAATTGCTCCTGCTAAGTTAATCCATCTGAACTTTACAATGGAATTCATGGTCATGGATAGTGCAATAATTACAGAAGCTGCATATCCAATCCATTGAAGTATATTTATTTCCATGAAAAAAGTTTAAGGTTTAAAGTTCAAAGTTAAAGGTTTAATATAGTAAAATGCAACTTTTAACCTTTAACATTCAACTTGTAACTATTGTTGCATTTTTTTCCAAAGTCGTAAAGACTGTTCTTTTGAGAATTCTAAAATTTCGGATTCGTTTACGTTCTGAATTTTTCGATCTTTAACGATTAGTTTCCCATTTGAAATTACATCATTTACATGATTCGAATTGATACCGAATATAAAATGTCCTAAGAAGTTATCTTGATTTATTTTAGTAGGAGAGTCGTAATCCAGAATCACAAGGTTATTTTCGCCATCACCATCGAATTGATTCATTGAAATATAATCATGCACTTTTCTGAATCGCTCATATGACGATGGATAATCTATAGTATCAAATCCTTGACCTACAAAAAATGCGGCTTTAACACTTTGTAACATATCACTGTGCATTCCATCGGTTCCAAGCATGATATTTTCGCCTAAATCTTTTGCATTAAAGTAACCCACTTTATTGTTTAGGTTACTTTCCATATTCTGAACTACAAAAGCTTCCGAGTTTTTAATGATTTTACGTTCATTTTCATCAATATGTAAGCAATGTCCAAGAATGGTTTTTGATGAATTTAAAACACCAAAATCGTTTAAACGTTCAACTACACGTTTGTTGTAATTATCGTGGCAATGTCTTTGGTCGTAAAGATCTTCCGCAACATGTATGTGGAATCCTGAATTGTATTTATTCATAAGATCTGCCGCTCTTCTCATGATTTCATCATTAACAGTGAATGATGCATGTAAGCCAACTAATCCTTGATTTGATTTTAAATAATTTTCAGTTTCTTGTAATCCTTCTTCAGCTTTATCTAATCCGTCTCTGTCCGTAATTTCATAGCATAATAAATGACTAACACCAACTCTATCAAAAGCTTTTGCAATAATTTCTTGTGAACCTAAAATCAAGTTTGGTGATGCATGATGATCAATAACAAAAGTTGAACCTGCTTTAGCACAAGCCATAGCTGTTGTTAAAGCACTTGCTTCAATCATGTTCTTATCAAGAGCCTTATCTAATGTCCACCAAATGTATTGAAGAATCTCATGAAAGTTCTCAGGATTCTTTTTGGGAGCGCCCATTCCACGTGCTAATGCAGAATACACATGATGATGTCCAACAGCAAAAGATTTAGTAACTATTTTTCCTTTGCAATCAATTATTTGTTCAGCATCAATAGAATCAATCTTATCAATGAACTTTATTTTACCGGAAATACCTTCTTCAATAAGAATATTCGTATTCTTGAATTCAAGGCTTTTCCAATTAATATATGTTGCGTTTTTAAGTAGAATCATATTTTGTAATTATTAGATAATTAGATTCTTCGTTACACTCAGAATGACAATAAGAAACAGTTTGTCATTCTGAACGAAGTGAAGAATCTCTTAATCTCTCAATAAAGGTAATTTAAATCGCTTTTTACCATCATATTTAACCAAAGCACAAGCAACTGCAGCAGCAGTAGGAACCATTCCAATTTCTCCAATTCCTTTTGCTCCATAAGGTCCAATAGGATCTTTAACTTCAATCATTCGTACATCGATCTCAGGTGTTTCGTGCGCTCTAAGAATTTTCAAATCTCTCATTTTATCACTAACTAAAAAACCATCTTTCATTGGAAGAGATTCAGTTAATGCATAACCTAATCCCATATGAACACCACCTTCAACCTGACCTTCGAATAACATTGGATTCATGATTTTACCTCCATCGTGCGCTGCAATCATTTTAGATATTTTCCCTTCATCATCCAAAATACAAACCTGAGCTGCATATCCGTAGGAGTAATGTGTAATTTGTTCTTTTACATCACTTCCAGGTTTGGTTGTCCAGTCGCATGTGTATTGTCCTTTATATGTTTTTCCTGCTAATTCT
Organism: Bacteroidales bacterium; assembly: GCA_030637515.1. Taxonomy (GTDB): domain Bacteria; phylum Bacteroidota; class Bacteroidia; order Bacteroidales; family UBA12077; genus UBA12077. The sequence goes on along the minus strand of DAOWGM010000128.1, from coordinate 20,875 downwards.
TTTAATGATTTTGTTTTTAAATTCTCTTTTAATGATTTAGCTGCATTGATTACAGCTAATCCTACTAAAGCTGTAGCGCGTGATGATGTGGTCATTCCGGTTTTTATCTGTGCTTCAGTATCAACAATTACTTCAATAATTTCGGGAGATACAGAAGTTTCTTCACAAAGTGTTTGCAAAGCCATATTATGAACACCTTGTCCCATTTCTGTCCAACCATGTTGTAAAAGAATCCGATTTTCGGAAATGATATCAATAATTACTTTTGATTCATCAACCATTCCGTTACCAACTCCGGAATTTTTTATCGCACAGGCTAATCCTGCATATTTAGCATTATTAAAATCTTCTTTAACGGCATCCAAACACGCGCGAATACCAACTCCTTGAACTGTTTGCCCAGTTGATGTTTTTAATCCATCAACTAAAGCATTATCGTATCTGAATTGCCATCTGCCAAAGTCTGCTTGTGCGCAAATATCATCAATACAACTTTCAACAGCAAAAGATACCTGATTTGCCCCAAATCCACGCATGGCACCGCAAGGAATATTATTGGTATAAACTGTTTTTGCTTCGATATCAATTTCTGGAATAAAATATCCAGCAGAAGCATGACCAGCAACTCTTTCCAGAACTTTCATTCCTACAGAAGCATATGCTCCTGTATCGCCAACTGCTCTTAATTTAAGTGCAGTAAGTTTTCCATTTTCATCAGCTCCAATTTCAATATCCATAAAAACAGGATGACGTTTTGGATGTAAACGAATTGATTCTTCTCTTGTAAGAGTTAGTTTTACAGGTTTTTGAAGAAGATAAGCAAAAAGTGAAGTATGTCCTTGTACACTTAAATCTTCTTTACCACCAAATCCGCCACCATTTGGAATAAGTGTTACGCGAACATTTTCTTCAGGTAAACCTAAAATCATAGCCACTTGTCTGCGATCTTCGTAAACACCCTGACTTTGACTAAGCAATTCTATCCCTCCACTACAATTAGGATAGGCAATAGCGGCTTCTTTTTCAAGAAAAGCATGCTCAACTCGTTGTGTTTCGTATGTCCCTTTTGATGTATATTTTGATTCTTTTAATGTTTTATCGGTATCGCCAATGGTAAATTGACAAGTATCAAAGTTATTGGGTCTTTCAGGATGAACTCGTTCACCATCAATAGCTTTGAAAACATCAGTAACAGGCTCAAATACTTCATAATCAATTTTAATTAAGCTCACTGCTTCGCGAGCAATCTCATCAGAATTAGCAACAACTCCGGCAATTACATCACCAATAAAATGAGTAGTTTTACCTTCATCAATCATTAGGCTCCAATCCTGAAGAATTAAACCGACTTTTTTCTCACCAGGAATATCTTTTGCAGTAAATACTTTGTGAACACCTGATAGTTTCTCAGCTTCGGTAGAATCAATTTTTAAAATTTTTGCTTTTGGATGATCACTAAATTTAAGTGCTGCATAAAGCATTCCTTCTATTTGAATATCATCAACAAAATCACGTTCGCCAAGTGCAGTTTTGTAAGCATCGTATTTAGGATGTGGAACTCCAATTTTTCCTGATGTTTTAGTAATTTCTAATTTCTTATTCTCACGAATAGCCTCACCAGCGTATAAAATTGCTTCTTCAATCTTTTTATATCCTGTACATCGGCAAATGTGTGGTTTAATCGCTTTTTGTATTTCTTCAATTGTTGGATTTGGGTTATCCTGTAAAAGTACTTTAGTACGACTAATAAATCCGGGTGTGCAAAATCCACATTGTACAGCTCCTTTGTTTACAAATGCTTTGGCAATAGTATCTTTAACATATTCTGGGAATCCTTCAGGAGTGAAAATTTTAGCTCCTTCTAATGTTTTCATTTTAATAACACAAGCCAATTTGGCTTTCCCATCAATTTCAACGGTACAAGCGCCACAGGCTGCTTGGTTTGAGCAACCATCTTTTACAGATGTGATATGTTTATCGAGACGTAAGTATTTTAGTAAGTTCTCATCAGGATTACCTGAGTATGTTTCTTTTACGCTGTTAAGTGTAAAATTTATCATGAGATTAATTTTTTCAAATTTTCAATAGTGGGTTGAATTGCTTCAGGAATATTCAATAATTTTTGTACTGAATTAAGATCTTTTAGTCCGCTTCCAGTTAAAAGTACAACATTTTTTGACTTGTTGTCAAGTTTATTTTCTTGTTGATATTTTAATATTCCTGCAAAAGAAGTTGCTGCTGCAGGCTCTGCAAAAATACCTGTATTTCTTGATAATATTAATGATGCTTCCATAATTTCATCATCTGAAACAGTCAAGTATTCACCTTGGTACTTTTGTATAAACTGTTTCGCCATATAAAAATTTCGCGGAATATCAACTGAGATAGAATCTGCAACAGTATTACTTGGTATTATTTCGAAATCATCATTATTAATATTTCGGGTAAGATTATCACTTCCTTCTGATTGAACTGCAACAATTATTGGAATCTTATCAATCATCTTCAAGTTTAATAAATCTTCAAAGCCTTTGTATACACCAGAGATAATAACTCCATCGCCAACCGGAACAAAAACTTTATTTGGTAAAGATTCATTTAACTGGTCGAAAATCTCAAAAGAAACTGTCTTTTTTCCTTCAATTGTAAATGGATTAAAAGCAGTATTTCTATTGTACCATCCAAATTCTTCAGTTGCTTTAATGCTTAAATCAAATGCATCGTCGTAGGTTCCTGCAACAGGAACTATTGTAGCTCCGTACATGATTATTTGCGTTAATTTAGCTAAAGGAGCAGATTCTGGAACCATAATAATAGCTTTCTGACCTTGTGCTGCGCACAATCCTGCTAAGGATGAACCTGCATTTCCAGTTGAAGCAGCTACAATAGTTTCAAAACCTTTTTCTTTTGCATAAGCCGATACAATAGCAGAAGCTCTGTCTTTAAAAGAAAATGTTGGGTTTTGAGAATCATCTTTCAAAAAGATTTGAAAGGTGAGTTCTTTATTATCAATTTTATTAAATTGATACATTGGAGTATTTCCAACTTTTAGTTTCGGAAGACTTTCAATTTTTTCTATAGGAAGTAATTGCAGGAAATTATCCTTTTTTAAATCTACGAAAAGAATATTTTTCTGAATTATTTCAAAAAAGTTATAAACAATTCTGAGAACACCTTTTGGCGGATTTGAATCGTCATTTTTCTTACTGCAATGGGGGCAAAGGTAAATTGTTTTATTTGTATTGAATTGTTTTCCACAATCAATACACTCATATATGAACTTTTGAGTACTGTAATTAAGTGACATAATATTTTAAACTACTGCGAATTTAACTATTTTTGTTTAACAAAACCCTAAAATCTGTTTACTATAGTTATACAAAAGGTGTCTCAGTAGTTATGTTTAAAGGTTTGGTATACCTGTGATTTTTACTTATTAAATAAGTTTTTGTATTGAGTTAATTCAGGTAATTTTTAAGCTACAATGAGACACCTTTTATATTTGCTTATTATCTATGAACAGGTACTATTTAAATTCTTTCAATAATCCGGTTCTTTCATTAAATTCATTTATTAATTCATCCCAACGTTGAACCTGATTGAATTGTTTATTCCAAATTTCTCGATCATTCCAAAGCTGGTTTAGGTCTTCAACATCTTTCTCTTGTTGCTCAACCCAAGTGAAATATTTTAAATTATGAATTGCTTTTTTATCATAATAGTTAAGCTCTTTCATATAATCAGTTGTTGAACCCAAAATACATTTCTCGAAATCCTTTACAGCCTGAATAGTATTATAAACGCCATGCTCTTCAGTTAATTCCTCAATTCTTGATTGATACATATCCGCTGAGTCGGTAGCAATTGTAATAACTATATCATCTTCAGTCATTTCGTAATATTTAGCTGCTTTAATTGAAGATAGCATATTACTAATACCTGAGATGCCAATTAAGTGAAGATTGTCAATGATTTCTTGATTAACACCAATTGATTTCAAATAAGCATGTCCTTCTTTAGTATTGAATAATCGTAAGATTCTCATACAATCTTCATCATCGATTGCAGTAACAACATCTGTATTTTTAACATTGTGAACCCAAGGTACATGTTTATCACCTATTCCTTCAATTCTATGACCACCAAAGCCATTCATTAATAAGGTAGGACACTGTAATGCTTCAGAAGCTACTACTTTTACATGCGGTGCAATGGTTCGTAAATAATCACCTCCTGCAATTGTGCCAGCTGATCCTGTAGCTGAAATATAGGCTGCTAAATTACTTTTATCTGATTTTACAAGATTGTAAACTTCTTCAATAGCTTTACCAGTTGTGTTGTAATGCCATGCTGCATTTCCGAATTCATCAAACTGATTAAAAACAATACAGTCTTCACGAGTTCTTTTTATTTCCCAGCATTTATCGTAGATTTCTTTTACATTTGATTCACAACCAGGAGTAGCAATTACTTCAGAACCAATTACATCACGTAACCATGTAAATCGCTCTTTACTCATTTCTTCAGGTAATATAGCAACAGATTCTGTTCCCATTAATTTTGAATCAAAAGCACCTCCACGACAATAATTTCCTGTTGAAGGCCAAACTGCTTTATGATATGTTGGATCAAATTCACCAGTTGTAATTCTTGGAGCTAAACAACCATACGCTGCACCCACTTTGTGTGCTCCTGTTGGGAACCATTTGCCAATAAGTAAAACAATACGAGCGTTAACACCTGTTATCTCTTTTGGTAATTCAATATGATTAACATTACCATACAAACCGCCTTTTTCTTTTGGTTCGTTTTTCCAAGTAATTCTAAAAAGATTTAAAGGATTAATTTCCCATAAACCAATATTCTTTAATTGATCTTTTATTTTTTCAGGAACCAAATCCGGATTTCTTTGTTGTTCAAATGTAGGAAGTATGATTTTTCTCTCTTTGAATCTGTCTACAGCATTCTGTAATGCTTTCTCATTGCTTATTTTATCAATAACTGGGATCATTCTTTATAATGTTAGATTAATTTGCTCTGCAATTTACGTAAAATATCAATATCTTCTTCTCAATGATAAATATATGGTAAAAATGACTGAAAATTTGAATTTTAAAAGAAATATATTATATTTGTGAGGTATAGCATTTACATGATCAGAAAAATAGACTATTATGAAAGCATTAGATGAAATTGATAAGAAACTACTGAATATTCTGCAGACTAACAGTAGGATAACTATTCGAGAACTTTCTGAAAAATTGCATTTATCTACAACTCCAATTCACGAGCGAATTAAGAAGCTGGAGAAAAATGGTTACATTCAACAGTATATAACAATGGTTGACCCAAAAATGATTGGGAAGAAACTTATTGTATATATTTCTGTATCACTAAATAAGCATACGAAAGAAGCAATTGAGGAATTTGAAGCTCAAATGGGAAAATTGGATGAAGTAATGGAATCCTACTACATTTCAGGTAGTTCTGATTTCTTATTGAAAGTTTTCTGTAATGACATGGACGATTTTCATCATTTTATTACAACTAAGTTTTCTGTGATTGGTAATATCACACAGTTTTATAGTTCGTTTGTAATGTCTGAAACAAAAGTTAAGCAGAATTTTATTTTATAAGAATATACTTTGATATAAAAGAAGCCGTCATCCGCATTGCAGATGGCGGTGTTTTTTTACTTAAAAACCAGGTTTTTCGTCGCTTTTAATAAGATACTCATTTCAGCTGCATGATAAAAGTTCGCTTCAAATTTCTCTTTCGACATAAAATTGATTTTTAATACAGATAAATCAACCTTGCTCAAATTAGCTTCAAATTTATCGGTAATATAGATATACTCATCCTGAGTTTCAGATAGTGAAACTAATTCATTGTTTCTTTTACAAAGTATGGTATTTGTATTTTCAACGTAATAACCTTCTTCAGCTAAATCAAAAGATGATTTTGTTAACCAAAACTTAGGCTTTTCTTTATAAGGAGCGCTGTTAGTAGGGCAGAAGGTATTACAATTACCACATTCGTTACAGTAATTTGCAATATTTAAGATTTGATACTTCTGATTCACTTCAAACAATCCTTCATTTTCAATTTCCTGTTCTCCATTTTCAAACTGAATCACTTTTTGTAGATAATATGTTACAGGTTCAATTTCGTATGAATAGTTTGCAAAATTAGGACAAACGGTTGTGCAAATATTACAGATTTCATCGCATTGCAAACAGCGAGCAGCTTCTTTTATAATGGTTTCTTGATCTAAAGTTTCACTTACAAGTTTAAAGTTTTTGCGATCATTAATATCTAATTCAATTAATTCTGGAGCAAATTTTCTTTCAGCTCTTTTTAGAATTAGTTCTTTCTTGCTTAGTGATTTTCCATTCGTTGGTTTCTGAATGCTAAAATCAATTTCTGATTTTTTAATAATTTTTTCAGCAGCTTTTCGTCCATCACCAATTGCTTTAATTGCTGTTGCTGCACCTCGTAAAGCGTCACCGCCAATAAAAATATTTTCCAGTTGTGTTTGGTAATTCTCAATTTCAGCTTTTAATAACTTTTCTTGAATAAAATCAATATCCAAACTTTGACCAATAGCTGGAATAATAGTGTCACAAGGAATTTCAAATTCTGATCCTTCAATTTTTACTGGTCTTGGTCTTCCCGAAGAATCCTTTTCTCCTAATTCCATTTTGCTGCATAAAAGTGCTTTAAGCTTACCATTATCACTTAAGACTTTTTCTGGAGCAATTAGCTCCATTATTTCCATTCCTTCTTCTAAAATAGCCTTAATCTCTCCTTGATCAGCGGGCATTTCATTAATCGTACGTCGATATACAATACTTACTTTACCTTCTTTTCCAACTAAACGATATGCGGTTCGTGCTGCATCCATGGCGGTATTCCCACCACCAATAATTACTACATTTTTACCAATTCCTGTTTCTTCTCCTTTTTTAGCATTGAACAAAAATTCTAAAGAATCTAAAACTCCTTTTGATTTTATTCCGTCCAGTTTATAAGGAGCTGAGAGTTGAGCGCCTACACCTATGAATAAATAGTTATAGTTTGTTTTAACGCTTTGGAATGTTTCTTTGTTAATTCTCTGATTATAATGTATTTGAACACCTAAATCGGTTACACGTTTGAAGTCTTTTTCAATTGCTTCGTCGGTTAATCTAAAACCAGGTATAGCGTACTGAACCATTCCGCCTGCTTTGGAGTTTGACTCAAATACTTCAACTGAAAATCCTGCTAAAGCCAAGTAGTATGCACAAGATAGTCCTGATGGTCCAGCTCCAATAATGGCAACTTTTAGTTTGTTTTTGTCAGATGCACTTAGCTTTACTTCTTCCTGTTCAGAAATAAATCGTTTTACTTCGCGAATTAAAAGAGAGTTATCATAATTAACTCTTGTGCATTTATTTTGACATAAATGATCGCATACCATTCCTGTTATACTTGGAAATGGATTTGTTTTTAAAATCACTTCATATGCTTTATCAAACTGACCGGTAGAAGTATAATGCAAATAATTCGGAATGTCCTGATTTGTAGCACACGTATCTTTACAAGGAGCTGAGATACAATCGAAAAAGCCTAAATTACGCTCCGTTTTTATGTCAGGATCTTTTATTGCATTTCTTTTATATTGATCTGATTCTAATACTCTTTCTGCATAATTATTTAGATTGCTTAAGGCTATTTCTTTAGAGACTTTGAACGAATCATGTATTTGAAGTTCTTCGAAATACTGATTCAATCGCATGTAACCACCAGGTTTCAATATGTCAGAACATACGGTAACAGTCTTAAATCCACAAGAAAGTATGTCAGAAATATTAAATGCATCGGCTCCTGCAGAGAACGATAATTGCAGCTCTCCATTAAATTCGTTTTGCAATTTTTTTGCAACATTAATTGAAATAGGATGCAAAGCGCGACCACTCATATACATCATTTCTATTTCGGAACCAAAAACGGATTTATTATTTACAGATTCTAATGTATTAGTCAGTTTTAATCCGAAGTGTAAATTCTTTTGCTTTGCTGTTTCTTGTAAGGTGCGAATAATTTTTAATGCATCAGGATATTTCAAATCGTGCTCAAAAGCAATATCCGGAACATTGGTTTTGAAATTCAAATTGTCGTTTAAGATTTCTCTTAAAAATTCTGGTCCCAGCAAAGTTGGATTTAGTTTAACGAATGTATGTAGATTTTTTTCTTCTAAAAGATACTTCGCTATATCTTCAATCTCGTTGGCCGGGCAGCCGTGCATGGTCGATAAAGTAATGTTATTTGAAATTTGTGAAGGAATGTCTATTGATTTTATTTCAGGATAAACTTCTTTTACTTTATTGACTTTCTCTTGTAACTCAACTGTACAATCATTCATTTTATCGAAGAACCATTGAACGTTTTCCTTAAGAATTCCTTCCAGATTATAACCAACGCTCATATTGAAAATAGTTCCAATCTCTTTATTCCATGCAAATTTATGATTCAGAATATGGATTATAATCCATGCATTCAGATATTCATTAAAACTTTCCTTAATCTTTAATTCTTGCGACCATTCACAGTTATATCCTTCATCTTGCATATCAATGCAAGGTTTTGCAATTTCAAGTTCATCTAAGGTTTGTATTGTTTTCAGTTCAATATATCTTGCACCTGTTAACCATGCTCCAATAATATTTTGAGACATTTGAGAATGCGGACCAGCAGCAACTCCCAGTGGTGAGTCAATATTTTGATTAAATTGATCAACTTTGAATTCATTGTTTTTTACTGGATTAAAGAACAATTCTTCAGGAATGCCAAAAATACTTTTGTTGGTATTGTATTCTTTTAAGATAATCTGTAATAATTGATTGATTGATATAGGATAAAACTTGTCCGTCATAGCTAAAATGAATTAGGAATTAAAAATTACAAATTATGAATTAATTTGATTTCATGATTATTAATGAATTAGTATAATTTTATAATCAAGAATTCATAAGATGTAGTATCAAAACAAATTTACGTAAATCAGCTGAGATTCTTAAATTTCTTCTATATTTATACTCTATTTTAGGAAAAAGATGAAGCGAAATAATGTAAACGAAAAAGAATTTTCTGCTATTATACTTGCAGCCGGAAAATCAGAACGGATGGGTTTCCCAAAACTATCATTAAGGTATGATGAAAAGGAAAATTTTATAGAGCACATAATTAGTGAATATTTGAGTTTTGGCTGTAAAGATATTGCTGTCGTTGTAAACGAAATAGGGTTTGAATATTTGAATAAATATGAGATCCAGTTTCCTGATATTGTGAAAGTTGTAATAAACGAACATCCTGAGTGGCACAGGTTTTATTCACTTAAAATAGGAGCGAAGAGTTTATCAGAAACTCATTCTGTATTTATTCATAATGTGGATAATCCATTCGTAAATAATGATGTATTAAAAGCATTATTTAATAATATAAATACAGCTGATTATATAAGTCCTGAGTTTGAAGGAAAAGGAGGGCATCCATTCTTATTATCCGAAAAAGTAATTAAAGAAATTGCGCAAGTAGAAGAAGATCGAAAGCACTTGAAAGAATTTCTAAACCAATTCCTTAAAATAAAAGTGCCAGTTGAAGATGAAAAAGTTTTGGTCAATATCAATACTACTGAAGAGTATAGAAAGAATTTTGATTAGCTACAAGCCTCAAGCTCCAAGTTTATTTATTGAAATTCCTTGAAGCTTGAAGCATGAGGCTATTTTCTTATTTTTGGTACAATCTCATTAAAACTTTCTCTGGAGTTAATGGAGAATCAAAATCGAGCTTATAATTCGAATTAAATTCCCTAATTGCTTTTGTTAAAGCAAAATAAGCTCCAATTCCATACATAAATGGTGGTTCTCCAATGGCTTTAGAGCGTAATAAAGCTAATTCAGGACCTTCAGTTTTTAATGCTGTAATTTCAATGTTTTTAGGAATAGAATAAATATCAGGCACTTTGTATGTCGATAAACTATTTGATAATAAACGTCCGTCTTTTCCGAAAGCTAATTCTTCCATTGTCATCCAGCCAATTCCTTGTACAATAGCTCCTTCAACCTGACCATTGTCAATAGTTGAGTTCATACTATTTCCAAAATCATGAACGATTTTTACATCGTCGAATTCGTAGGTTCCACGAATACAGTCTAAAGTAACAGTTATAATTGCAGCTCCATAAACATGATATGCAAACGGATGTCCTTTTTCTTTGGTTTTGTCGAAATGAATTATTGGAGTAGCATAATGACCGTTTTCAGTAAGACAAACACGATCTAAGAATGCAGTTTCAATTAATGACTCCCATAGAATTTCTGTTTTCTTTCCATTTTTTAGTACAGTTTCATCCACAATTGAAACTTCAGAAACCTTACAAGAAAGCATTTTTGCTGCGGTTTCTTTTAATCTCTCTAATAAAGCATTACACGCTATTCGTAAAGCATTTCCGTTTAAATCTGCTCCTGAACTTGCTGCTGTAGGAGAAGTATTTGCAACACGTGTTGTGTTGGTTGATTCAATTTTAATTCTATCTGTATTTATAGAGAACACTTTTGCTGCTACCTGTATCATTTTTGTATTAACAGCTTGTCCCATTTCAACTGCTCCTGTGCTAATTCCAAGGCTTCCATCCTGATAAATATGAACCAATGCACGAGCCTGATTCATTGGAGTTTTTGTGAAGGATATTCCAAAACAAATCGGCATAACTGCCATACCTTTTTTATGGTTTGGATTCTTAGAATTAAATTCCTGAATATCTTTTTCAATCTTATCAATATGATACTTTTTTTTAGCAGTTTGATAGCAGTTTGTAATATTTACATTTTCAGCTATTTGTCCGTATTGGAATAGATCATTTTCTTTGATGAAATTTTTCTCCTGAATTGTTCTTTTAGGGACATTCAGTTCGTATGCTGCCTTAGCAATAGCCGATTCAATTAAAAACATTCCCTGTGGAGCACCAAAGCCTCTGTAAGCAGTGTTTGGAGGTAAATTAGTTTTGCAACTGTAAACTGTAACTTTGGTATTAGGAATAAAATAAACATTGGTTGTATGAAACAAAGTACGTTCCATAATTGCAGGAGACAAATCATTTGCAGCGCCACCATTCTGATACATGGTAGTTTGAAAAGCTAATATCTTATGGTCTTTCGATAAGCCAATTTTAAAATCGGCACTATACGGATGACGCTTACCTGTCATGTGCATATCATCTAAACGATGTAATATGTGTTTAACAGGTTTTTTTAAGATGTATGAAGCCAAAGCTGCCATACAAGCATATGCTGTTGCCTGATCTTCTTTCCCTCCAAAAGCTCCACCTAATCGTGCAACATCAACTTCAATTCGGTGCATTGGTAATCCTAAAACTTGTGCAGCAATCTTCTGTACCAGAGTAGCACCTTGAGTAGATGAATGAATTTTTATACTTCCGTTATCTATTGGATAAGAATAAGAACCTTGTGTCTCAATATATAAGTGTTCCTGACCACCAATTTCAACTTTGCCTTCAAAAATGGATTCGCATTTCGACCATTCATTTTTTACATCGCCTATATGAAATGTTCGAGGAGGAATTAGTAAATGTCCTTTTTTCTGTGCTTTACGAGGATCAGTAATGATTTCAAATTCTTCAATATCTATTTTAATAAGCTTAGCAGCTTTTTGTGCTATTTTCTCATTCTTTGCAACAATAAATGCAACAGGATGACCTACAAAATGAACTTCATCTTCAGCTAAAAGAGGTTCGTCTTCAATTATACCACCGATCTGATTTTTTCCGGGAATATCTTTATAAGTGAAAATTCTTTCAACGCCTTCAAGAGCTTCTGCTTTCGATAAATCAAGGCTTTTGATTTTACCATGAGCTTTAGGTGATCCGAAAATTGCGCCGTAAAGAGTTCCAGTCTGAACAGGTATATCATCAACATAAACCGATCTGCCTGTAACGTGATTTTTTGAATCTATATTTTTCATAACAATTACAGGTTTTAGCTTAATAATTCGTTTAATGATATACTATTAGGGCATAGTTTAATAAAGTGAGCAAAGAATAACTGTCTTAATAACAGTCTTTTATAATCAACACTTCCGCGAACATCACTAATTGGAGATATTTCTTCCTGTAGAATTTCATTTGCTTTAAAAACAGTTCCGTTTGTAATCTTTTTCCCAACTAAATACTCTGATGTTTTACTCAAATATTTTGGAATTGCACTAACTCCGCCAGCAGAAACCGAACATTCTTCAATAAGATCTTCGTTTACTTTTAAATAAATGCCTGAATTAACGCTGGCAATATCTAAATGAGTTCGTTTACTTACCTTTTCGAAATTAAAAAGATATTTCTGTTTTGGTATTGGAACACGAACTGATTCAATATATTCATCTTTTACGAGATTCAATTTCTTATAATCTAAAAAGAAATCTTTTAAAGGTATTTTTCGGGTATTCTTTGATTCTTTTAAAATGATACTTGCATTTAACGCCAGAAAATATATACTTAAATCGCCAATAGGAGATGCATTTACAAAATTCCCGGCAATAGTTCCCATATTTCGAATTGGCTCTGATGAAATCAATTTAAAATGTGATTCAATATCAGGAAAATACTTCAGCATCACAGGTGATTTCATTATTTCTCCTGTATTTGTTGCAGATCCAATAATAATAGAATCTACATCTTCTTTAATCCCTTTTAAATCATCTCTTTGATAATATAAATTGATATCTGATTCTGCTATCTCTTCAGGTTTTTGAACCATTAAATCTGTTCCACCACCAATTATTTTTGAATTCTCAATCGATTTGGTTTTATTCTCGATTTGATTTAATCTGCTACTAATCTCAAGAAAATATTCTGGTAAAAATTGATTTTCAACTAACCATTTTACAGGATCATTGATATCTTTTACTTTCAATAATTCAGAAATGCTTTCTGCTGCTTTTTCAATTGATTTGTATCCGGTACAGCGACAAATATTTCCACTAATAGCAGCAATAGCTTTTTCTTTATCTGACGGTTCTTCTGAAAGACCATGACCAGTTAGTGACATCACAAATCCAGGAGTGCAAAAACCACATTGCGTTCCGGCATTATCAACCATAGCGTTTTGAACAGGTGATAATTCTTTCATATTTACACCTTCGATTGTTACAATATGTTTCCCTTGTGCATTTCCAAGAGGAGTAAGACAAGATACAATACTTTTATAATGTACTATGTTGTTGCTATAAGTTCCTTCCAAAACCGTACAAGCTCCACAATCACCTTCACGACAACCAATTTTAGTTCCCGGTAAATTTTCACCATATCGAACAAAATCAAGTAAAGTAGTTCCCGGATGGGCTTCAGTTTGTATAAGTTTATTATTTAGAATAAATGTTATCATAATTAACTCGTTAATTAATTTCTATTTTTTATGATCTTTCAGAAATTAGTATTTCTTCAGAGTGTTTTATTGATGATTTATTTTTTATTTCCTCTTCTATTTCATCAAATACATGCACTACATCAAAATCATTGGCTTTTATCTGGCAATATATTTCCTGACCTTCATGCAGGTATAAATTATGAATAATTCCTTCAGATATTTCTACAAATATTTCGAACCCACAATCGATAATACAAAAAACACCTTCATTGTTTTTAATAATCTTATTTACAGTTCCTTGTAATTGATTTTGTATTGTTGTTCCCTTGTGTTTATCAATACTTAAAGCAATATCCGTAGGTCTAAGGCTTAGTTGAATTCTTGTTCCTTTATTCGTTTGTTCATTCAATAACTTAGAATGATTTGAAATCTTAATTTCGATATCTTCTTTAGTATTCAAATGATAAATATTTTCAGTTTGATTATAGCTTTCAAACTTTGCTGTAAAGGTGTTCTGAAATTTTTTAGATTTAATTAGTTCAGGATTTTCTCCATTTTTAATAATATTAAATATATCACCTGAATTTATTGATTTACCATTTTCAATAACAACAATTTTTCTTGTTAGTTTAAGAATATCTTCCAAATGATGACTAATAATAACCATTGGGATTTTGAAGTGATTATTGATTCTGAGTAAATATGAAATAATCTGCTTTCTCTTAGAACAGTCTACATTTGAGAATGGTTCATCAAGCAATAATAAACGGGGTTGGGAGAGAAGAGCTCTACCAATAGCAACTCGTTGTCTTTCACCACCCGAAAGTTGTCTGGGTTTTTTATTAAGTAATGGTAATATATCTAATAAGCTAACTACTTCTTCAAAAGAAAAATATTGCGATTTATTTTTGATATATGGTTTGCTGTACAATAAATTCTTTTTTACTGATAAGTGAGGAAATAAGTGATTCTCTTGAAAAACATAGCCAATATTTCTATTTTTTCCTTGAACAATGTGATTTCCTTCAATATCAACTAAAACCTCAGAATTGAGCTTTATTTTACCTTTTTTTGGTGTGTCAACTCCAGATAATAAATTAAATAAGGTTGTTTTTCCCGCACCGGAAGGACCAAATACTCCAGTAATAGAGCTATTTGTCTGAAAATCAAAGCTAAATTGATTTTCACCTAATTTGTGTTCTACCGATTCGAATCTTATTATCATCTTACAAAATATCTCTTTTTCTTATTTAAATATTCCGATGCAATTATTGCTAATAATGAAATTACCAATGATATAATGACTAAACGTGTTACTTGCATTTCTTTACCAGGTATTTGCATATTAGAATATACATTTAAAGCAATAGTCTGTGTTTTACCAAATATATTACCTGCAAAAGATATTGTAGCACCAAACTCACCTAAGCTACGAGCAAAAGCTAACACAGCACCACTCAAAATACCTGGGAAAGCTAAAGGTAAATAAACTCTAAAAAATGTTCCAGTTTTTGATGCCCCAAGTGATTCTGATGCTTTTTCATAATTCGGATCGACTAATTCAAAAGCTGATTTTGTGCTACGAACAGCTAAGGGTAACGAAACAACAACCGATGCAATAATTAATGCAGTGAAATTGAATGCAAATTTAATTCCGAGAGTTTCATAAAACCATTGACCTATTATTCCGTTTCTTCCTAAAACTATTAATAAAAGATAACCTGTAACAACAGGTGGTGCCACTAAAGGTATATTCACCAAACCTTCAACTAAGAATTTGCCCCAGAAGTTTTTTCTGGCTAAAATCCAGCCTAACCAGATTGCTAAAGGCAATGTTAGCAAAGTGCTTGTTATAGCTACTTTTAAGGTTAATAAAATAACAGATATTTCTTCAGAGCTAAACACGATTAGTTATTAGGTAAAAGTTACAAGTTAATAGTTTATTATTTGTTAAATCCATTCTTTTTGAGAATATTTTTGGCTGTATTATCTAAAAAATATTGATATAACTGAGCTGTTTGAGTATTCTCATTTAACAGTGCAATATAAAAAATAATTGGATCGTAAAGTTCCAATGGAATTTCATAAGCAATCTTAATTTTGTCAGACTTAATTGCTTCGGAATAATACACGATTCCCCAATCACATTCACCCATTTCAACATAATGTAAAACCGATGTTACATCTTTTGCAAGAATAATATTGGTTTGTATTTTATTAAACCAATCTAACGAATCTAATACTTGTTTTGCATATTTCCCAACAGGAACATATTTTGGGTCTCCCATTGAGATATTATCCTTGATTGTTGATTTAATATCAAACTCTTTGGTGAATTTAATTTTGATATCTAAATCTTTCTTGCAAATTACAACAAGTTTGTTTCCAGCTAATTCTGCAGCTGTATTTTCAACAATTGAATTATTTTCAATTAAATAATCAATCCATTGTTTATTTGCCGAAATATAAATGTCAGCTTCAGCTCCTGCTTTAATCTGTCGTGCTAATGCACCTGATGCAGCAAAGTTTTTATCTACTTTAATATTATTATTTGTTTCAAAAGAATAACAAATTTCAATGGAAGGAACCATAGCTCCTGTAGCTGCAAATAACTGAACATTTATTTGCTCAGTTTCACTATTGTTATTTTGAGATTTCTCTTTACAAGAGTATATTGTTCCTATTGTAATTAAAAGAAATGATATAAGAAAAACATTTATATATTTCGTAATTTTCATGTTGCAATAAACATTTTATAATCAGTATAAAATTATAAAAATTTATTGAACACTGTTTTTTTTAAGATACTTTAGATTGTTGTTCTGTGAAGAGTTGTATTTCAGCAATTATTTTCTTTTAAAAGCTTGTTAAAAGATTAAAAGCGAAAAATATTTTGATTGAAATTTTCAGGACAATCAAGACAGGAGATAATAAAAAAGGCTCCTTTCGGAGCCTCATTTAACTTAAACTTTTAACTTTTTCTCAATGGATTCTATCTGACTTTTAAAACGTTTGTCCGTATCCATTAAGTTATTAACTGTTTTACATGCATGCAAAACAGTTGCGTGATCTTTTCCTCCAATCAATGCACCAATAGAAGCTAAAGATGATTTTGTCATTGCTTTGGAGAAATACATCGCAATTTGACGTGCTTGTACGATTTCTCTTTTTCGAGTTTTTGACTGTAGTAACTCTGAAGATAAACTAAAATAATCGCACACAACTTTTTGTATATAATCAACAGATATTTCTTTTTTAGAGTTTTTAACTAATCTGTCAATCATTTGTCTGGCTAATTCCAGCGTAATTTCCTTTTTATTTAGTGTTGATTGTGCCAATAACGAAATTAAAGCACCTTCTAGTTCACGAATATTAGTAGTAATATGTGATGCAATATATTCTATTACTTCATCAGACATATCAATACCGTCGTGATAAATCTTCTGGCGTAAAATAGCGCTTCTTGTTTCGTAATCAGGAGTTTGTAAATCAGCTGAAAGTCCCCATTTAAATCTGGACAATAGCCTTTGTTCCATTCCCTGCATTTCAACAGGAGCTTTATCAGAAGTAAGTATTAATTGTTTTCCAGACTGATGTAAATGATTAAATATATGGAAAAAGACATCTTGTGTTTTTTCTTTTCCAGCAAATTCATGAACGTCATCAATAATTAAAACATCGATCATTTGATAAAAATGAAGAAAATCATTTTTATTGTTATTTCTTACAGATTCAACAAACTGAGTTTGGAATTTATTTGCATTTACATATAATACTGTTTTCTCAGGGAACTTTTCTTTTACTTTAATACCAATGGCTTGTGAAAGGTGTGTTTTTCCAAGTCCAGAATCACCGTAAAGAAATAAAGGATTAAAAGCTGTTCCACCAGGATTATCACCAACAGCATCACCAGCAGATCTTGCTAAACGGTTGCATTCTCCTTCAACAAAATTATTAAAGTTATTATCAGGATTTAGTCTTGGATCAACATGTAATTTTTTTATTCCAGGTATTATAAATGGATTCTTGATTGATTTTTCTTCAGAATTAAATGGAACTGTAACCGGTTTATTAGATAATTCAGCTTTATAGTTTGTTGGAAATTTTACCGTAAATGGTTTATTATTTGAATAAACACTGTTTTCCATAACAACGCTGTATTCTAATTTAGCATTCTCACCCAATTCTTTATGAAGGGTTTTTCTAAGAATATCAATATACTGTTCTTCGAGATATTCATAAAAGAAAGGGCTCGGAACCTGAATTGTTAAGATATTCTCTTCTAATCTTATTGGAACAATTGGTTCGAACCAAGTTCTAAAACTAATTGAAGGCACATTATCTTTAATAATGTTTAAACAATTATTCCAAATTTCTTGATAGTTTTTATTATCCATTTAACTCACAAACATTTAAAAATTTCCACTAATTCATTTTTCGGTTAAACAAATTTGTGAAAAAAAAAAGGAAAAAAAAATTAAAAAAGTGTTGTTTTTTCGAAAAAATATATATGGGTTTTTGTATCAGTAGTTTAATTTAGAAAACTTTTTTGAAAAATCGTAAAAGCCTACATGCCAGTTAGTTGCGGAAATTGTTCGTTAATGAATTGTTATCTAATTATTTAGTTGATTTTAACTAAACTTTAAATTAATACTTACTCAATTAAAAAAGAACGTTAGTCAAAAAAGTGATAATTTAAATTTAGTCTAAGCAAATAGAAGATGATTTAGTCTTTTGTTTTTTTATCCTTTTTTCCGAATAATGAAAAATGAATATAACGACCAGGGTTTTCATTCAAATCAATAACCAAAGTATCCAAATCGGCAGATAAATTATTAAGATTATGATAAAGAGAATCGTTATTTATCAACATGCCTATTGTGCCTTCACCCTTGTTTATTTTAGCTGAAATTGCACTAAACTCAGCAAGTGTATTGTTGGCATTAGTTAAAGTAGCTTTAATATCAGCTTTATCAAGAGAATCACTAATGCTTGAAAAGTTTTCCAATATATTGGAAATTTGCTCATTATTGTTTTTCAAATTAGAAGAGATTGATTCTACATTACCAAGAATATTCGCCAATTTTTGTTTTTCTTCAGTTACTAAATCATTAAAATCTTCTGTAATATTATGAATGTTATCAAGTGAAGATTTTAGGTTTTCTCTTCTTTGATCATCGAATATAGCTAAAACAGAATCCATTGATTGTACTAAGTTTTCAATTTTATCTTTTAAAGGCATTAATTCCTCACTTAAACTAGTAACTAAATCTTTTTCTAGAATCCCTATAACAGTATCGCCATTTGAGTAATATTTATCTAAATCAGAGAACTCTAGTTTAATTGCTTTACCAGCAATTAATGTAGCAGGATAGATAATGGCCTTTGAATTCTTTGGAAGTTTTATATTTTCTTCAACTATGAATTTTACTATGATTTTTCCTTGCCGAGAATCATGTAATTTGATGTTTTCTACAATACCAATTTTATACCCGCTTATAAATACAGCACTGGCTTTTTCTAAGCCATCAATATTATCATAAACAGCATAATAAGAACTGTTTGCAGAAAGAATATTTTTACCTTTTAAGAAATTGAATCCCCAAATAAATAATGATATTATTATTATTGCGACTATACCGATTTTAGTTTCTTTATTCAGTTTCATATGTTTTAGTTGTTTATCAATTTTAGAGCCTCATTCAGAGGTATTATTTTTCCTGATTTATCAACAGCTATAATAAAAGCATCGGGAAATTTCTCTGCTATTATTTTTTTATAAGCAACTATTTTTTCAAAATCGGCTGCTGACCCAATAGTATATTTAAATGCATTATTGATTTTAAATTCTTCAACGTCTTCAAATCCTTTAAAGAAATCTGATTCTTTTGAAATTGAGTTTCCTGAAGATGCTATTTGTACTTTAAATAAAATCAAATCTGATCCTGAGATTATCTGAGAGGAATCAATTTTAGCAACAAATGCACTTTTTTCTTCAATTGTTTTTTTGTAATTCTTTAATGCTCTATAAATAGCAGAAGCTATATATTCCTGACCATCATTCGATGAAAGGTATCTTTCTTCTCTTGGGTTTGTTAGAAAACCGGTTTCAATTAGTACACTTGGCATTGTAGTTTTCCATAATACAAGAAAACCGGCTTGTTTTACACCACGACTTTTTCTAAGTGCTCGGGTTTCAAACTCATGTTCTACAAATGATGCATAATTAAGACTTTGCTCCAAGAATGTATTCTGTAAAAAAGAAAAAATGATATAAGATTCAGATGATGTTGGATCAAAGCCTTCATATTTATTTGTATAGTCTTCTTCAAGTAAAATAACAGAGTTTTCCTTTTTTGCTAATTCTAAGTTTTGCTCTGTTTTGTGCAATCCCATCACGTGTGTGCTTGTTCCGTATACTTTTGAATCATGCCAGCCATCTACATGTATTGAAATAAATAAGTCGGCTTTATTTCTGTTTGCAATATCTGATCTTTCATTTAAAGTAATAAAAACATCTTTTGTTCTGGTATAAATTACTTTAACTTCAGGAATGTTTTCTTCAATATAAGTTCCCAGTTTTAAAGCTATTGCAAGAGCAATGTCTTTTTCTTTATTTTTTCTGCCCGAAGTACCAGGATCTTTTCCTCCGTGTCCGGCATCAATAACAATAGTCTTTATAGAATAACGTTCGTTAATCTGGCTATAACCTACAGAAAATAAGAAAAGATTAAATACAAACAGTAATAAAAACTGTTTATGGTATCTTTTTTGTATGATTTTTTTTGTTATAAAATACATCTTCAGTAATAATGTATACAATATTTTCGTTAGTTTTGGAACTCGAAAAAAATAAACTGTAATTGCACAAAAATAGTATAATTAAATTGTATTTAAAATTTAGATATTTCGTTTTTATTATTGTACTGTTCATTATTATTCCTCTCAAAAACTTTGCCCAAAATGAAAGAACAAGAGAAGTAAGGAATAATAACAGTGAAAGAAATATTGCTATACGAGATTCTGTTCCTGTAAACGACACTATTTCAGGTGAAAAGCCGAAGCGAAATGAAAATGTTCTTGATTCAAAAGTAATTTATTCAGCGAAGGATTCAATTGCCTTATCAAGTGATTCCAAAAAAGTATTTTTATATAAAGAGGCAAAGATAATTTATGGTGAAATAATTCTTGAAGCTGACTATATTGAATATGATCAGGAGAAAAATTATGTTTTTGCAACCGGAGTAACTGATTCGCTTGGGGAATTGACTGGAAAGCCTAAATTTAAAGAAGGAGAAGAAGAGTTTATTGCTAAAACGATAAAGTACAATTTTAAAACAAAAAAGGGATATATTGAAGATGTATTTACTGAGGAGGAGCAGGGCTTTCTTCATAGTGAACAAACTAACAAACTTGCAGATAATAGCTTTCTATTAAAGAACGGTAAATATACTACT
>DAOWGM010000096.1 GCA_030637515.1 Bacteroidales bacterium | reverse complement strand
ATCTCCTTCGAATGAATGATGAACTTTGGTAATATATATCCGATCAACCAGCGGCATTGCCTGCTCGTATATTTTTCCGCCGCCAATTATAAAAGCTTCGGGATCATTCTTTGCTTCAGCAATAGCATCAGCCAATGAGTGAACTATAATACAACCTTCGGCTTTGAAATTTTTATCTCGGGTAATAATTACATTTGTTCTGTTTGGCAAAGACCTTCCACACGATTCAAATGTTTTACGTCCTTGAATAACATAATGCCCTGTAGTTGTTTCTTTAAAATGCTTTAAATCTCTGGGCAAACGCCAAATCAAGTCATTATCTTTTCCTATTACATTATTTTCTGCTACCGCAACTATTATTGACAACATTCCGAAATTTTTAATTCTTAATTATATTGATATAGCTCCTTTGATATGTGGATGTGATTCATAGTTTTCCAACACAAAATCATTAAAATCAAAAGAAAAAATATCTTTTTTATCAGGATTTATTTTAAGATTTGGCAATGCTTTCGGTTCACGGGTCAGTTGTAATTTTACCTGATCGATATGATTTAAATAAATATGTGCATCGCCTAATGTATGAACAAACTCATAAGCTTCCAAACCAGTTGCCCGGGCAACCATTTTTAATAAAATAGCATACGATGCAATATTGAATGGTACTCCTAAAAAAATATCGGCACTACGCTGATATAACTGGCAAGACAATTTACCATTTGCTACATAAAACTGAAAAAGAATATGACAAGGCGGCAAAGCCATGTTTTTTAAATCGGCTACATTCCATGCACTTACAATATGACGTCGCGAATCAGGATTATTTTTTATTGATTCTATAATCTGAGAAATCTGATCAACTGATTCCCCGTTAGGTGCAGGCCATGAACGCCACTGATGTCCGTAAACATTCCCCAAATCACCATTTTCATCAGCCCACTCATCCCAAATTTTTACTTTATGATCGTTCAGATACTTAATATTTGTATCTCCTTTCAAAAACCACAACAATTCATAAATGATTGATTTTAGATGCAATTTCTTCGTTGTCAATAATGGGAATCCTTCTTGCAGGTTAAATCGCATCTGATAACCAAATGTACTGATAGTTCCGGTTCCGGTACGATCCTCTTTTTTAACTCCGTTTTTAAGAACATGATCTAATAAATTGAGATATTGCTTCATCCTAATTATTTTTTTCTTCGTAGATAATTGACTTGTAAAATTAACTAATCATTAATCAGGATTGTTCATTTTAGTATATTTCTATTCAACAATTACGAAAACAGTTATTATTTTTTATATGCTAAAGTTAAATGACATCAGCATTTTATCACATTTTTGATTGTTAATAAAAAATAATTTATTACATTTGAGCATTTGATTACCTAAATTACTTAAATGGAGTCTGTCTATAAAGTCCATTTTTTTTGCGTTACGCTAATTTTATTAAATACTCATTTACTTTAGTAAACTACGCTTTAATAAAATTAGCAAGCCTTAAAAATGAATCTTCTAGCTTAGACTCCGACTTTATAAACGAACACTAAATAGTAACTATATGTCTAAAGTATTTTCACTTTCGGAAGCAGTATCCATAGCGTTACATGGAATTATTTTAATAGCTCAGGAAAAAACCGGTTTAAATGTTATTAAAATAGCCGAACGTACAAGTACATCAAAACATCATGTTGCTAAAGTAATGCAACGACTGGTAAAAGCCGGGGTTTTGACTTCGCAACGAGGCCCAAGTGGTGGTTTTGCTTTAAAAAAGAAAGCTAAAGATATTAGTTTTCTTGAGCTTTATGAAGTAATCGAAGGGCCTATTGAAATTAGTGCCTGCCCAATGGATAAGCCTATCTGCCCATTTGATAAATGTATTTTTAAGAATGTAACAAGCAAAATGACCCTTGAGTTTAAGAATTATTTACAGGAACAAACTGTTGATCGGTATCTGTAGCCAGATAAAAGTAACAAGTATTGAGTATTAAGACAAAAAAACGTTAAGTAATTATAATTTAAATAACTCAGAAGAGCATCTTGATACTCAATACTTAAATCTAAAATCTCATCAATAAATAAAATTTAAAATATAACCTACTATTATAATTCCCAATGCAACAACTCCGACAAATACCGCAATTAGTTGCATTTTTAGCACTTTCTTCAGAATAATTATTTCAGGTAAGGATAACCCAATTACCGACATCATAAATGCAAGTGCAGTTCCAAGCGAAACCCCTTTTTCAATTAATACACTTATAATCGGAATTATACCTGCCGCATTTGAATACAAGGGCACTCCAATTAATATAGCTAATGGAACTGAATACCAATTTGCTTTACTCATTAATGTAGATAAAAAATCTTCGGGAATATATCCATGGGCTCCTGCCCCAACGGCAATACCTATAATAATGTAAATCCATATTTTCCCTACTATCTCTTTAACAGATGAATATCCGACTTTAATTCTTTCTTCAAAATGAATCTTGTTTTGATTATTGTCCTGATTATCCGATTTTACTTTAAAAACCCAATCGGCAACATATCTTTCCAATTTAAATACCCCAATTAACCAGCCGGAAAGTACAGCTATAAACAGACCTGTAAAAACATAAATCAAAGTCACTTTCCAACCGAATAATCCAATTAATAATACTAAGGCAACTTCGTTTATCATTGGTGCAGCAATAAGAAATGAGAATGTTATTCCGATAGGAATTCCTGCTTCAACAAATCCGAGAAATAAAGGAATAGCCGAACAAGAACAAAATGGAGTTACAATACCTAATAGTGCAGCCATAATATTTCCGGTAAATAATGATTTGCCCTTTAAAACTGCACGTGTTTTCTCCGGTGAAAAATAAGATCGAGTTATTCCAACTATGAAAATTATTAAAATCAGTAATAAAAACACTTTTGGAACTTCATATATGAAAAATCGTAAAGTTTCGGTTAAATGTTTTCCCGATTCCAATCTGAAAATATCATCAATAATAAAATTAGTAATTTGTGTGAGATATTTATAAAATATAATCCATATAAGCAGAAGCACTGATATATACAATATATTCTTTTTAAGATATTTAATCATTTCAAAAAAAATATTACTTAATTCAATAAAAATGTAATTACAAAAAGTATAATGTGGAATAATAAATTCCTACACCAATAAATACAACAGCAACTATATACCTAAACCATTTCTCGAAAATCTGAATTCTATTATAGAATTTCCCTACTCCGGAAACTGTAAAAGCCAATAAATAAGCAAAAATAATTACCGGCAATCCTGTTGCAAAAGCAAATACCACAGGGAGATACAATCCTTTTGCACTGGCAATTGTAATAGGAATTAACAAACCAAAAAATAACACTCCGCTATAAGGGCAAAAAGCCAAAGCAAAAAGAACCCCAATTATAAGGACTGTCCAAAAATTCACTTTTCTGTTTTCTGTAAATTTCTGAATAATATTATTCATTCCTCCTGTTTTAAACTTTAACACACCTAACATGAATAAACCGATGATTATAAGAAGCGGGGCAAGTAACTTTTCGCCCCATTGCTGAAATATTGACGATATTTTAAACTGACTTGCTCCAAAGAAAAAAATCAGACCAATTACAGTATAAGAAATAGCCCTGCCTAAAGTATATATTAACCCTTTTTGAAAAACCAGCTTTTTATTATCAACATCCTTACCAATGTAAGCTATTGCCGTAATATTTGTAGCTAACGGACAAGGACTAAAAGCAGTCATTAAGCCTAAAACAAAAGCAGAGATGATTGGAAACTGTGAACTTTCAAATAATTGTTGAAGAAATTCCATCTCTATTTTTCAATAAAAGGATCAATTGTAGATTTTATAATCTCCCTTAATTTATCGGGATTACTTTTAGCATTCATAAATGCATCCGTTGTCAGGTTTTCTTTTTTATCACCTGCAACAATCAAAAGTGTTTGACCCGATATCTCAAGATTGCCGGCAATTTCCTCTGATTCAGGCTCATCCAGATTTATAGTTTTAAACACAACATCACCACTTTTCATTTCTTCCGCATAAAATTCTTCCAAAGCTGCTTTTGTTACATTTTCAACTTTTGTACATGTAACACATCGACGTGTATAATGAAAATAATAAACTTCAACTTTTTCTGTTTTTGAAATTATCGCATCCGGTTTTTCCTCTTTACCATTAATAGAACTACAACTTACCAATGATATTAATAAAACTATTAAAGTCAGATTTAATAATAAAGTCTTCATCTTTTATATATTATTTCGTTAATATTTCTTTCATTTCTTTAAGCTTCGGAACTTTCCCTGAAAATGCAACTTTCCCATCTATAACAAGTGCAGGGGTAAACATTACACCATATTCCATTATCTTTTGTATATCTTCCACTTTTTCTACAGTTGCATTAAGTTTTAATTCTTCAACTGCATTTCTGGTAATTTTTTCAAGTGTTTTACACTTAGCACAACCTGAGCCTAATACTTTAATTTCCATGATATTTCTTTTTATTATTCGTTATTCGCAAAACAACGAACATTGTTTGTAAAAAATTTTATTCAAATAAATCCTTAAATAATTTTTTAGCCAATTTCCAATTTTCTTTATTAATACAATATCTAATTTTAGGAACTTCTATTTCCCCTTGAATTAATCCTGCATTTTTCAATTCTTTCAAATGTTGCGACAAGGTTGATTTAGCAATAGGAAGAATCTCCGTTAAATCGCCACTGTAACAACAAGATTGCTTTGATAATAATTCAAGAATATACAAACGAACCGGATGCCCTATTGCTTTTGCAATACGTGCAGTTTTAATTTGATCTTCTGTATAAATATTTTTACTACCCATTTCAGTTCGTAAAATTACGAACATTATTAGATAAACCAAGAAAAAAAAGAAAAAAATTACATAAACTATTTGCTGTTATTTTATTAACACTCTGTCATTTAAACCAGTCAAAACATGAAACATGTTACAGAACATGATATAAATCATCAAAAAAAATTTGGTCAGGTGTAAAACTATTCGTTATTTTGGTATTCGATTACTTAATTACTTTTAAGGATTTGGATTGACTGTTTGATGTGATATCAGTACAATAAATAATAATTATGAAAAGAGAAATAATACAAATTGATGAAGACAAATGCACAGGATGTGGTGAATGCATACCAAACTGCCACGAAGGTGCATTGCAGATGATCGATGGAAAAGCAAGATTAATAAGCGATTTAATGTGCGATGGATTAGGAGCTTGTATTGGACATTGCCCTGAAGGAGCCATTGAAATTATAGAACGTGAAGCTCAGCCTTACGACGAAATTGCTGTAATTAAAGAAATGGTAACAAAAGGTAAAAATACAGTTATTGCTCACCTTGCTCATTTAAAAGATCATAAAGAATTTGGGTTTTATAAACAAGGTGTAAAATGGATGCAGGAAAATAAAGCCGATATTAATTTCGATGTTGACAAAGTAATTAGTACAATAAATAATAGTGAAATGGATAAAGTACAAATAAAAACAGAACAGGTTCATGATCATCACCATCATCATGGAGGTAGTTGTCCCGGTTCTTTATCACAATCATTTAATAAACCTGAAAATACAAATACAGAAACCATGGGAGATATTCCATCTCAGTTAACACACTGGCCG
The DNA here is from genome assembly GCA_030637515.1 of Bacteroidales bacterium. Lineage (GTDB taxonomy): Bacteria > Bacteroidota > Bacteroidia > Bacteroidales > UBA12077 > UBA12077. The sequence goes on along the minus strand of DAOWGM010000096.1, from coordinate 81 downwards.
GTTCAGATGCATTTAATTAATCCGGCTGCATCGCATTTTCAGAATTCAGATTTAGTTTTAGCTGCTGATTGTGTTGCTTTT
>DAOWGM010000100.1 GCA_030637515.1 Bacteroidales bacterium | reverse complement strand
TATTCTTGGCGATTTATCTTTAATCGGACGACCAATAAAAGGGAAAATTGTTGCTTCTCGTCCGGGACATTATGCAAATACGCAACATGCTAAAATAATTAAGGAAAACATTAAAAAAGAACAGTCAAGAATTGCTATTCCTCAATATGATCCAAATAAAAAACCTGTTTACGATATTAATCAAATTAAGGATTTATTACCTCACAGATATCCTTTCCTTTTAATTGATAAGATAACTGAACTGAACGATACATCAGTTATAGGAATTAAAAATGTTACCATGAATGAAAACTTTTTCATGGGTCATTTCCCAAATGAACCAATAATGCCAGGAGTATTACAAGTTGAAGCTATGGCGCAAATTGGAGGTATCCTTGCATTAAGTCAGGTTGAAGATCCTGAAAATTATCAAACTTTATTTTTAAAAATAGATAAAGTAAAATTTAAGAGAAAAGTAATTCCCGGAGACACAATAATATTCAGAATGGAGCTTGTTTCACCTATCAGACGCGGTTTAGTAAACATGTTTGGACAAGCATTTGTTGGAGAAGAACTTGCAATGGAAGGTGAATTAATGGCACAAGTTTCAAAAATAATAGATAAATAAAAATTATGAATCGGGAATTAGCATATATACATCCGGAAGCAAAAATCGGAAAAAATGTAAAAATTGAGGCTTTTGCCTGGATTGACAAGAATGTTGTAATAGGTGATGATACTTGGATTGGGCCAAATGCAAGCATTATGGAAGGTGCAAGAATCGGAAAGAATTGTAAAATATTTCCAGGAGCTGTAGTATCTGGAATACCTCAGGATTTAAAATTTGCTGGAGAAGAAACTACTGCTGAAATTGGTGATAATACTACATTAAGAGAATGTGTAACCGTTAACCGCGGAACTGCTTCAAAAGGAAAAACTGTAGTTGGAAACAACTGTCTTTTAATGGCATATGTTCATATTGGACATGATAGCATTCTGGGGAATAATATTATTATTTCGAATAGCACTAATGTTGCAGGAGAAATTGTTATTGATGATTTTGCTATTATAAGTGCTGTTGTTCAAATTCATCAGTTTGTTCATATTGGAGGCCATGTTATGGTTTCAGGCGGATCACTTGTAAGAAAAGATGTTCCTCCGTATACAACTGTTGCACGAGAGCCTTTATCATATGTTGGAGTAAATTCGGTAGGTTTACGAAGAAGAGGTTTTTCAAACGAAATTATTAGTCAGATTCAAGATATATATCGTGAGATTTTTGTTAAGGAGCAAAATGTTGCACAGGGAATAAAAAATATTGAAACAAATATTCCTGATTCATCAGAAAAAGAATATATTCTTAATTTTATAAAGAGTTCTGAACGAGGAATAATAAGAAGTTATAACGGGGAGTAAGATTTTAAATATTTTCTAAAAGTTCAAAATCTCTTTCATGACCGTTTCTTTTAATGGTCTCCCAATATCGGAGTGAAATTTCGCCTGTTTTTCCAGTCAATTTATTTTTGACTTTAAGTCTTTTTCTTTCTTTTGACTGAGACTCAGTCTTTTTATATTCAAATGGTATATCTACCATGGACTCCAGATCTTTTCCAGTTTCCAGAGCAGAATCATCGTTGTCTTCATAAGTCCAAGAAACTTTCATGTCGTAACCTTCAAGAAATTTTGCATTAAATTTCTTTAGCATATCACAAATGTGCTTTGAAGAACAACTATTTAAATATGAAAGGTGAAAATCTATCACTGTACTATCAGCAGGTTTTTTTAAGTATTTATCTATCCATTTATCGACAGGTTTAAAGAAAATCAGAATATTTTCAGGCATTAGCCTTCCTTCTATTTTTATTAACCCTTTTTCAAGATGAATATGAGGTGTGTCAAAAGACTGTTCTATTGTAAGGCTCATTCTATATAATAATTATCAAACAAATATCTTAGTTTAATACGTAATATTTGGTTTTTGGTTACCTTAAAAACTACATTAGATACATCTCTGATTATGTACGTTTTAGAATCTTACTCTTTATAAAATCCTTATTTATGTTTAGTGATTGCAAGTACTTTAATCCTCTTCGTAATAAATCGAAAACAAGTGCTAAGTATAATAAACCTGAGAGAAACCAAAGTATTATTAAATTATACCACAAAGTATCCACTTTTACTTTATTCATAATTTTAATTGGAGCATAAAAATGAGCTCTTCCAATATTGGATGTGGGCTCCATAAATATTGGATCTTTTTTCTGTATTAACCTTTTATTTGTTTTATATACTTTATTTATTTCATTTCTATTTAAAACAATATCTGCTAAATTTTTATTGTAGAACTTCTGCTTAAACTCAACAAATCCTTCATTTCCTAACTCTGTAATCAACTCCTGATATTTCTCGTCACGACGTTCATTAGCCTTTTTTTCTTCTTCGGATAAACTATTTTCCAATCTCACCAGAGACTGATATGCTTGTTCCATAACACTTTCACTAAACTCTTCCGCATTCAGTAAATGAATATACTGAAACTGTAGTACGTCATCTGTTCTGGAAATTATTTTTAGTTCATTACTTACAATATTTAAATCTCTAACTAAAGCCAGAGAATCCATTCCGCTATCTTTTCTTCGCATACAAAAACCCAGTTTGCTTTGTAATTGTGGAATAAGGAAGGCTATTTTGTAATCGGCATTACTTATAATTTTCTCATCTTCGTAAAAGATTTTTTCAAAATCATTTTTTTTGAATTGCTCAACAACAAGGGCTTCATACGCCCATCTGGTTGTCATTAAATTTCCTATTAATGGAACATAGGTTTTGTTTGTTATTCCCTGATGTAAATCATCGAAATGAATCATTGCACCTCCTAATAATAATTGAGGAACAAGAATTATAGGAATAAGTATGTAGATTGCAATAACAGAATCAAGACCTGAAGAAATATTTAAACCGATAATATTACCCATACAGGCAGCCGAAAATAATATTAACCAAAAAGGAATTAGCATTCCATGAATTTCCAGAATTGAATTTCCAATTAATGTAAATAAAAAAGTTTGTACGGCAGAAATAGCAAAAAGGGTTATTATCTTCGAATTTACATAACTGAACCAACTGAGTCGGAGAAACATCTCTCGCTCTAATATTCTCCGGTCTTTAATTATTTCTTCGGCACTCACTGTTAATCCAAGAAAAATAGCTACAACAACAGACATGAATAAAAATACAGGAAGATTTTTATTTTCACCAAAAACATATCCATTTGGAGTGATATATTTTGTAAAATATCCTAAAATTAATGCTAACAAAGGGGCTTCCAGTAAGTTAATAAGCAAATATTGCTTATTAGTTAATTTTGAAAGCATGTTACGCATTGAAAACACTTTAAACTGTTTAATAAAATCAGGTATTTTGAAATCCGATGCTGGCAAAGGCTCCTTTACTTGTTTTACCTCAATTTTATTTTCAATATTTTCAAGATATCTGTAATACCATGTTTCTGGAGAAGTTTTTCTAACCTGAGTTTCTTTTCCATATTCATTTACTTCTTTTTCTTCAACAATTCTCAATACCTGATCCGGGGCTATTGTTCCACAGCAAGAGCATTCACTTTCCGCTGCATTTACTAATGAAGAAATTGTTTTGAAATAAACGACTGCATCAGTTGGGTTTCCCTGGAAAATTGGATATCCTCCTTTGTCTAGCAGCCACAACTTGTCAAATAATTTATATACATCAGAAGATGGTTGATGTATGTTTGCGATAACCAACTTTCCCTTATGAGCCTGCTGTTTTAACAGATTCATAACTTTTTCTGAATCCATTGATGATAAACCTGATGTTGGCTCATCAACAAATAAAAGAGTTGGTTCGCGCATTAATTCCAGCCCGATATTTAATCTTTTTCGCTGACCTCCACTAATAAATTTATTTAATGGATTTCCAACCTGGAGATCTCTAGCTTCATATAAATCTAAATCAATAAGAACTGTATTTACCTTTTGGGCTATTTGCTGTTCGGTAAATTCACTAAAACACAATTTTGCATTATAGTACAAATTCTGGTACACCGTAAGCTCTTCGAACAATAAATCATCCTGTGGCACGTAACCTATTAATCCTGTTAATAAATTGCTTCTGGAATGTATTGGATAATCATTAATTTTTATCTTTCCCTTAGAAGGTTTTAACTTCCCGCTCAATAAATTTAACAATGTAGATTTCCCTACACCGCTTCCTCCCATTATGGCAATCATTTGCCCAGAAGGTTCCGAAAAATTAAACTTTTGAATTCCGTTATTACTATTTCTGAATTTAAACTCAACATCGGTTCCGGAAAAAACGATCAGATCTTCTGATGCTGACTGAATAAATTTAGAAGAAATATCATAGTAATAAATTGAATCAATATTTGGTCCTTTTATTATAGCACCTTTATTAAGAATATATGGTCGACCATGTTCTATTTTCTGCCCTTCAACAAACAAGTTTAATTCACCAAAGTATCGGTATATAAAAGATTGAATTGATTGTATGTAAAATACAACTATTTTACCATATAAATTTTGCCTAAAAAGATGCTTGTAAGGCTCTTGTTGAGAACCTTTCTTCTTCATTATCCATGCAAGATTATCAGACCATTCTTTGACCTGATTATCAATTACAAGTACTTTATCGCTTTCAAGTTTATCAGGATCACCTTCAAAAATAAAGGACCTGAAGTTATTAAATTCGTTTTCTGAAAGGCTAAAAGATTTTGATACTGTTTTTATAAACTCAAATTCATGTTCCGTAACAACATGATCTTCATATACAAATTCCAATAATTGTAAAAAAACAATTACTCTTTCATAACGCAGTAAGCCTTTTTTAATCTGATTGCAGACATTTGATATTTGAAACGAAATTATAGACGCACTGTCTTTAAGATCTTTAATATCTTCAGAGTCTAGTTCTTTCTGATAAAATTCATAATAATTATCGAACAATCTCAAATATTCATTAATAAACTCATTGTTTAAATAACGTAAAAGATATGCTTCAACAATTTTTCTACCCTTTGCAGTAACACCTTCGTGATTTACATTTGCAACTATGGCAAATAAATGAATTAGTGCATTTAATATCGATTCACTCATTGAAATTTATTTGGTACAAAATTTAAGAAATAATTCATAGAATAAAAAAAGCTCATGCGAAATAAACACATGAGCTTCATTTTTTTTCTGTATTTCTTATGAAACTACTTTTTTTCTAAGAGCACTTGCCTGCTCAATAATTTGTTTTAGCTGGCTTTCTGTAATCCCTGTTTCATCGACACTGTCATAAACCATTTTAATTGGTTGTAAATCTGTTAAGACAGCTTGAATTGTTTCGTGCTCGTTATGAGGAACAAGCAATTCAATTAGTTTATCTAAAGATGATTTTTGATGTAAAATAACTTTAACCAATTCCGGATTATTATACACTGTTTCCGTAATATTACAAGAGAGATACATTCCCTCAATCCAGGTGCCTGCAAGTACTAATAATGATAAATCTTCTTTATTATTTTTTACAAGAAATTCATAAGTATCATAAAATGAATTCGTTATTAAATCAACCAACTTATCTTTATTATCAATATTTGATTCAACTTCCTCGATAAAATCTCTCGAGAATGCACCAGTAATTCCAAGTTCCTTAATTAATATTTCAGAAGCTTCCATATATGTCATTAACTCCTGCTGCATATTATATGTACTTGCATAACTTAAATCTGCACTATATACTCCAAGATTAAGTGCTTGATCCTTATCTGTAAAGTATTTATCAACATTTGTAAGCTCGTTTGTTATTCCAATAATATAACTTGCTTCTACTTTATTGATTAACTCTGTCACTTCAAAAGCTGTTGGTAAAGGATAAACAACTTCTCTTACTTTCTTTTCCATTTCGCTTTTATCAAGCATACTCTCAGCTGTAGCTTCTTCTGAAGATTCATTTTTATTTCCACCTGAACAATTTGTAAATGCAATAACAATTAATGCCACAAATATTACATAGCTTGTTTTTCTGAATACTAATTTTATTTTTTTCATCGATATTTTATTTTTATTCTTTGATTTCTAATTACTTCCCCTGTTTTTAATCAATATTATTAATTGGTGTAATTTACGTTTTTTTTATTTACTTTCAATTTCAAAGTTATATTAATTTTCTGTAACCAAATCCCCAAAGTTCAACTCTTTTAGCCAGGTAACCAAAAAACAAAGTTGAGAAAAAAGTTACTGAACCATAAATAACTGAGACCATTGCAATTTCGTAATTATGAAGCAAACTCTCAGCAACATATATTCCAATAATACTATTTTTTAATCCTACCTCAATGCTAATAGTAAAGTTATTCTTTCCTCCTAATTTAATATTCTTAGACAAAAGAAAAACAACTAACATTGATATAAAGTTTAATAAAACCGCCCAAGGTATTAAATATAAATAGTCATTAAACGATGATTGTGTACCATTATCATTAAAAAAAATCATATAAACAAATACAAAAAGGAGTATCGCTGGTAATATTATTTTTAATGGATTTTGAGCCAGTAAGGCAAATCGGAAAAAGTAATTTCTTATTGACATTCCAACAAAGGTTGGGATGATAATTGTAAATAAAATATTTATAACAGTATCATATAAATTTAAATAAATATGCCTTTCCTCTCCTACGAATAAAACTAACGACAAATTCACAAGTAAAGGTAAGGTTACAAGTATTATTAAACTATTTAATGCTGTTAAGGAAATAGATAATGCCAAATTACCTTTTAAAATATGAGTAATTAAATTTGTTGCAGAACCTCCTGCACATGCGGTAATTAGAATAAATCCAACTTTAACAAATGGATTTAGATTTGTTAAAGAAAAAAGTAAAAACGCTACCAATGGAAGAATTATTACCTGACTTAATATACCGGTAATAATAGGTTTTGGATAACGAAAAACATTGAAAAAATCTCTTTTTTCCAAAGATAACCCAATACCCATCATAATTACAGAAAGGGAGAATGGTAATAAATATGTTGAAAAAAAGTCCTGCATGAACACGAAGGTAATCAACAATAGTAAATATTTAAAATTCAGGAAGAGATTTTAATTTAAAAAGGAGGAATAAACTTTTACCCTCCCTTAACATTCAAGATGAAATTTATTTCTATTTAATATAGTTTTTGTCTTTTATGGTACAACCAATTGCTTTTGTATAGTTAGGCTCAGGATCTTTTCCGTCAAGTAGTGCTTTTACTGCATTTTCCAGATATTTCTTTTCAACCGAAGAGGCATCTTTATAGTTATCGTCAATTGTTCCAATGTAAGAAACAATAAATTTTTCATCTGATTTTTTTAACAAATAAACATGCGGTGTTCTTTTTGCACCATACATTTTATATACTTCTTGAGTTTCATCAAACAAATAAGGAAATATAAACCCTTTTTCTTTTGATCTAAGTTGCATTTTTTCAAATGAATCTCTCGGAGCTAGTTCTGGATCGTTTGGATTAATAGCTATTACCGGATATCCATCAGGTCTAAACTTCTTATCAAGTTCAATAATTCTGTCTTCATAAGCTATTGCATAAGGACAATGGTTACATGTAAAAATTACAATTACTCCTTTTGTTGCATCCTTATAACTAAAAAGCGAAACGGTTTCACCATCTACGTTTTTCAATTCAAAATTTTCTGCTACATCGCCAACATTATAGCCTTGGGCATTTATTGAAACTATAGCTACAATTGCTAATAAACCTGTTAAAATAATTTTTTTCATGTGTTTATGTTATTACGTTATAAAATTTAAGCATTTATTCCATCATTTTTGTTACTCACTCCCACAAAGCCTCCCCTTAACCAGCTCGTGAACCTTCATGCCTAATTTCAAATAACCATATTGATAAAATACATCAGAATCATTTCTGTTTGTAAAATCTTTTTGCATGAAGGTTTCATATCTATCTGTTTTTATAAAAAATTTAATAGTTCCTTTTCCAATTCACTAAAAGTGAAAGATTTCTCAAAAAAAGCTCTTGAATGTCTATTGTAAATTAATGTTGCAGGAATTGCACCAGACCATTCCGGTGAGACTTTATCAATCCATGAATTACTATCAGGATCATCGAGAATAACAATTTTTGATTCTACTCCTTGTTTGCTACTGAATTGTTTTATTTTAGACTGAACATCTTTACCAAAATCAAGACTTACTAATATAATTTCTACATTCTTATTCTTGTATTTATTATGTAATTCATTAAAAGCTGGCATTTCCTGTACACAAGGTCTACACCAAGTTGCCCAGAAATTTATTACATAAACTTTATCATTCTTTTGATGTAATAAAGATTGAAATTCTTCAAAATTATACACTTTATAATCTTGAGAAAATAAAGATGAAAAGTTGATTATCACAAAAAAAGTAACTAATTTCAGTTTCTTTATAGACATATAAAAATGCGTTTTACTTTGATAAGTAACAATTTAAAAATGCAAATGTTCTTTACTTATTTTTTAAACTTTAGAACCGTAGTTACAGTCTAAATATTAATTTGAACCCTAACTTAACCAATAATTAATGTTATTATGAAACACTTCGACTCTACGCTCAAAATTATTCTTTTAGTTCTATTTGTTTTTTCTTTTAATATCTCTTATTCTCAAACAACTATTCCTAAACCTCAAGATCATTTTGGTTTTATTCCGGGAACAGACGGTATGCTTTTTACTTACGACGAATTAATTTCTTATTTAACAAAGTTGGATAATCTTTCATCAAAAATGAAAATGGAAGAAATTGGTGTTTCTCCAATGGGAAAAACCATGTATGCAACCTTTATTTCTTCGGAAGAAAACATTAAAACCCTGGATAAATTAAAAACTATAAATAAAGAACTGGCGTTAAATCCTAATCTTACAGAACAACAACGCCTTGAATATATTAATGAGGGAAGAGTTTTTACCTTATTTACTCTTTCAATGCATTCGAATGAAGTAGGACCTTCGCAAGCTTTTCCAATAATAGCACACGAATTATTAACAACTACGGATGAAGATATTCTTTCATGGTTAGAAAAGGTCGTTTATATGGTTGTTCCAAACCATAATCCCGATGGAATGGATATGGTAGTTAATCATTATAAAAAATATAAAGGAACAAAATACGAAGGTTCATCAATGCCTGGTATATATCATAAATATGTTGGGCACGATAATAATCGTGATTTTGTAGCATTAACACAAAGTGATACAAAAGCAATTTCTAACTTGTTTAGTAAAGAATGGTTTCCTCAGGTAGCTATAGAGAAGCATCAAATGGGTTCTGGTAGTGTAAGATATTTTATTTCTCCTCCTCATGATCCTATTGCAGAGAACATTGATGCTGGAATTTGGAATTGGATGAAAATATTTGGTTCACATACAATTACCAAAATGACAGATGCGGGTTTAAAAGGTATATCTCAAAATTATTTATTTGATGATTACTGGCCTGGTGCTACTGAAACCTGTAATTGGAAAAATATAATTGGTATGTTAACCGAAGGAGCAAGTGTAAAATATGCTACTCCGATTTATATTGAACCAAATGAATTAGGAGCTTACGGAAAAGGTCTTGGAGAATATAAAAAGAGTATAAATATGCCTGAACCTTGGTTAGGTGGATGGTGGAGATTAAGCGACCTTGTTCAATATGAAATTGTTTCAACAAAGGGATACCTTGAAGCTTCAGCCTTATATAAAAACGACATTTTGAAATTTCGAAATGACATGTGTAAAAAAGAAGTGGAAAAAGGTAAAAACTCTGCACCTTATTATTATGTTTTTCCTCTTGAACAGCATGATCAGAGCGAACTTGTTAATTTAGCCAATTTACTTGATGAGCATGGAGTTTCTATTTATCAACTCGATAAAAACATTCAGTTCGACAATACACAATTTCACAAAGGAGATTTAATTGTGCCTCTGGCACAACCTTTCAGGGCATTTATAAAAGAAATGCTGGAATCACAAGTTTTTCCTGCTCGACACTATACTCCTAATGGTAAAATGATAAGACCTTATGATATTACATCGTGGTCGTTACCATTGCATAAAGGTGTTACTGTTTTTGAAATTAATGAAAATGAAAGCTTTTTTGAAAACGCATATTCTTTAGTTTCTGCTCCTTTTAATTTATTTGAAGCAGCTAATACAGATTACAGTTCTGTTCTACTTTCAGCTAATAATAACAATAGTTACAAAGCTGCTTTTAGTGCTTTACAACAAGGACTGCAGGTAAAACAATTAACTGAAGAATATAAAAGTTATCCAAAAGGAAGCTTTGTTATTAATAAAGGAAAGAACTTGGATCAAATTTTAAATGAATTAACTTTTAAACCTGAGTTTTTATCAGGCGATATAACCGTTTCTTCAAGAAATCTGAAACTTCCAAGGATTTTATTACTTGAAAGCTACTTTCATGCAATGGATGCAGGTTGGACAAGATTTGTTCTGGATTCATACCATATTCCATACAAAGTTTTACATCCTGAAGATGTTGAAAAAACTGACTTTAATAAAACCTGTGATGTTCTTATTATTCCTGACGAATCAAAATCTGTTTTAGTAGATGGGAAGTATCAGCATCAGAACGAACATTACCATATGAAATACCCACCTGAGTACATGAAGGGAATGGGGAAAAAGGGTCATGAAAAAATTCTGAAATTTATTGATCAGGGAGGAAAAGCTATTGCGTGGAAAGAAGCTTCAGAATTATTCACTGGAATTCAGAAAATCACTATCGATGAAAAAAACTCTGAAGAATTTGAGTTTCCTGTAAAAGATGTTTCAAAACAAATTATTAAAGATGGGTTCTCATGTCCAGGATCTCTTCTAAAAATAAAACTTAAAACCGATCATCCTATAACTTATGGAATGCCTGAAGAAATTGGAGTTTTTCATAGAAGCAGTCCTATTTTCAGAACATGGCAACCCTATTTTGATGTTGACAGAAGAGTTATTGGTACTTTCCCCGAAAGAGACATTTTAATTAGTGGCTTTGCTAAAAACGAAGAAAAAATAGGGAATAAACCTTCTATTGTGTGGCTTAAAAAAGGAAAAGGACAAATTGTTCTTTTTAGTTTTAATCCTCAGTTCAGGGCATCTACTCCCGTTTCTTACAAATTGCTATTTAACTCAATACTATTATAAATTAAATAAAAAGCAGACCGGGAATTTTTTCGGTCTGCTTTTTTAGTTAAAATGTAATTACACGCTCAGATTTTTATATATTTATATAATGAAAATTTGTTGCCTAAAAAATATTAGCCTTTTTATCTTATTTTTTTCTTCAAATATTCTGTGTGCGCAAAATAACATTGACAGTTTAGAAAATATTTTAGAAAAAACTTCAGGTATTGGCCGAATAGATGTCTTAATTGAATTATCTGAATCATATATACAAGAATCTCCTCAAAAATCAATTGAATATGCTCAAGAAGCGTATTCCTTAATGGCTCAGAATAATAAAAAGCAAAAAGCTTTTAGGAACATTTTATCCGCTGGCTTAGTAATAATCTTAGTTCTTCTTATTCTTTATATGTTAAGTCTTAAAAATAAAATAAAAGCAAACAAGATTTTACAGGACCAAAACGAACAAATAAGAAATAAAAACCTCGAAATAAAACAAAAAACAGAACATCTTGTAACAGTTAACAAAGAGTTCGAAAAGCTATCTATTGCAGCAAGTCAGACAGATAATGCCATATTAATTTTAAATAAAAATGGTGATATTGAATGGATTAACGAAGGATATACACGTTTATATGAAGCTACAATGGATGAAATCATAAACGAACAAGGAAAAACCATTTTTGATATAAGCGACTACCCTGATATTGAGATCATTTTTAATAAAGCTATATCAGAGAACAAATCACAGATATACGATACTATTCATGATTCAAAAAGTGGAAAAAAATACAATGTTCGAACAACACTTACACCGATTACAGGTCAAAATAATAAAGTAGAAAGACTAATTGCAATTGATTCTGATGTAACAACTCTAAAAGAAGTAGAACGTAAGTTAAATAAGTTGCTAATTACAAAAGACAAGTTTTTTTCTATAATTGCTCATGATTTAAAAAACCCATTTAATACTTTAATTGGATTATCACAATTACTGGTCCGTGGATACGAAAGAATGAGTGAAGAAAAAATTAAATATTTTCATAATAATCTTTATCAAATTTCAAAGAATGGTTATGAGCTTTTAGTTAACCTTTTAGAATGGTCAAGATCTCAAATGGGTAGAATAGAATTCAGTCCCAAGAAATATAATCTTTATGCATTGGCAGAAGAAACTTTTTCATTATACAGTGCAAAAGCAAATGAAAAAGAAATCCTTTTAACAAATAATCTTAATGAAGATTCTGAGATTTTTGCTGATAAAAATATGCTTAAGACAGTTTTCAGAAATATTGTATCTAATGCATTAAAATTTACTGAGCGTGGAGGTGTTGTAGAAATATCCGAGAAGGATTCTAAGGATTTAAAGGAAATCACTATACGCGATACCGGAGTAGGTATAAGTCCCGAAGTAATTAAGAAACTATTCAGATTAGATGAGCATTACACAACAGAAGGCACTGAAGATGAAGAAGGAACCGGGCTGGGATTAATCCTTTGTAAAGAATTTATTGAAACCCACGGTGGCAAAATACATGTTGAAAGCAAAGTAGGATTTGGATCAAAATTTATTTTTACTTTACCAAAATCAAATAAAACACTCTCGTAAACGAGCTTACTTCTTTTACAATTAATCCTAAAATTGTGTTTGCAAAAGCTTTACGAAATACTCAATTTCAATTCAACTTTAATTCATAAAAAAAGGCGAAGAATTTATTCAAAAACCAGATTCTTCACATTTAAATCTCGGCTTAACTTTAGAGGTATTTACTATTTCTGATAATCGAATTAAATCTCTTCGCCCATATATATTGCTCTTATTAATATGATAATCTGATTGCAATTTACCCTTGCGAAAAAACATTTTTCAAAGTCACATGTTATATATAAAACAATAATTATGGCTTTCACATTAGAAACCGGAGAAAAAGCTCCCAATTTCAATTTACCTGCAACCGACGGAAAATTATATCAGCTATCTGATTTCCAAGAAAAGGTTTTAGTTGTTTTTTTCACATGTAATCACTGTCCGTATGTTATTGAATCAGATGAAGTAACTCGAAAAACGGTTGAGAAATTTGCACCAAAAGGAGTCGATTTTGTGGGAATAAACTCAAACAGCAAAAATACTTACGAAGAAGATAGTTTCCCAAATATGGTAAAAAGAATGGAAGAAAATAAATTTCCGTGGATATATCTTTACGATGAAACGCAGGAAATTGCAATAAATTATGGAGCTCTTAAAACACCTCACTTTTTTGTTTTTAATGAAGCCCGAGAGCTTATTTATACCGGACGTGCTGTAGATAATCCACGAGAAACTTCTAAAATGACTGTGAATGATCTGGAAAATGTATTGAAAAAGCATTTGGAAGGAAAAGATATATGTCCCAAAGCAACCAATCCAATTGGATGCAATGTTAAATGGGAAGGTAAAGATAAACATTGGATGCCTGCAGATGCTTGTGACCTTATTTAAAATAAACTATCACCGCCTTTAGAAGTGGTTTTCTTAACCAGTATTATATTTTAACTCTATCAATTAATATCATTCCTTGTCATAACATAAAAAAATACCATTAAACATTAACCTATAAGAATAGTTATTTTTTTGTATATTTCAACACCATTAATATTTATGCAATGTCGTATTGGAAATACATTTCAAATCTTGGTGTAGATTCTAAATCTACTAAAGTCATTGATAAAGGATTAATCTTATCTAATAAGATTAATGCAATCATGTTTTTCATCATGCTCATCGTGCTTATTATCAGTGCTATAGAAAACTACATTAACAATGAATCAATTGGGTTTAATACTTATAAAATAATAATAATTGCAGCATTTTGTTTGTTTAATATTTTTCTTGCTTCGCGTAAATTAACACAACTTTCAAAAATTTCAACTTCAATTGTTCCAGTGTTTATGTTTATTTTAACACCTGCGATTTTTGGTTATGTTCAAGAAGAAGATTTTATATATAGCTCTTATGTTGCCATTGCTATTTCAGTTATACCACAACTATTATTTTCAGAAAAAAAAGAAAAATTCTCTTTTTGGTTTTCGATAGCTTATTTCATTGCAATAATTACTCTTTATGATATTATCTTATTAAATCTACCAGAAGAAAAATATAAAATACTCACGCTGATAAAAGAGTTCGTTGTATACTACATAGCTGCTCATGTATTAGTTTTTTTATTTGTAAATATGGTAATAAACTATCTGAAAAAATTAAATTACAGATATGAACAAACCTTTATAAATCAAAATAATGAGCTGAAAAAAATCAGGGATAAATTATATGATAATAATATTAAATTAACCGAAACGGTTGATAAATTACAGGAAGCTCAGTTACATCTAATTCGGAATGAACAAATGACTTCTTTAGGTATTTTGATGTCAGGAATAACTCACGAATTAAATAATCCGCTCAATTTTATTTCAGGAGGCATTCAAAATGTAGATTCTAACTTTTTAGAACTGCAAAATATTATCAGCAAATCCAATCTAAAAGATGATAAAAAAATTAGATCCGAATATGATAATAACGTTTCAATATTAAATCAATCGGTAGATATAATTAAAAGTGGAGTAGCGCGAATTGGAGAAATGTTTAACGGCTTAAAAAGTTTTTCACAAACCGACAAAGGAAGATGTATTTTATCGGATATACACGATGGAATAGATGCTACACTTATGCTACTACAAAATGAACTAAAGGATAAAATAGAGGTTGAAAAAAAGTACGATAAGGATATTAAACCAATTTATTGCTTTCATAATGAATTGAATCAGGTGTACATGAACATTTTAAAAAATTCTATTTATGCCATAAAAGACAAAGGGAAAATTACTATTTCTACATCCTTAGTAGATAAAAATGAAGCTACTAAATATGAATTGAATAGTAATTATGTAAAAGTAAGTATAAAAGATACGGGTCACGGGATCTCGGAAAAAATCATGGACAATATCTTTTTACCTTTTTTTACAACAAAAGAAGTTGGGAAAGGAACAGGTCTGGGATTATCTCTTAGTTACGGGATTATTAACAAACACAAAGGTAAAATTATTGTTAACTCTCAAATTAATAAAGGTTCGGAATTTATTCTATTTATAAATACAGAACTTTCTTCGTAATAGAATTTTCTTTAATAATGTCATATAGTTTTACAATTAATAATAATTGTTATGAACTTCAACAAACCTTTAATTCATGGTACATTAATAAAACGCTATAAACGATTTTTAGCAGATGTCAAATTAGACTCAGGAGAAATTATTACAGCTCATTGCACCAACTCAGGAACAATGAGAAGTTGTTTGGAAGACAATGCAGAAGTTTATTTAACACCAGTTGATGATCCCAAACGAAAAACCAAATTTACATGGGAGATGATTAAAATTAATGGCGATTGGGTTGGAATTAATACAGGAAATCCGAACAAATTAGCTTTTGATGCTGTTAAAAATGGAGAAATCGAAAAATTAAAAGGATATACAGAAGTTAAGCGTGAAGTAAAATTTGAAGACAGTCGCTTCGATGTAATGGCTCAAAATGAGCATGAAGCATGCTTTATTGAGGTAAAAAACGTTACTTTAAAAGAAGGAAATTACGCCCGATTTCCTGATGCAGTTACAACACGTGGAAAGAAACATCTCGAAACTTTAATCAGAGTTAAGGAACAAGGAATGCGTGCAGTTATGTTATATATTATTCAACGAATGGATGTTGACACTTTTGCACCAGCAAAAGAAATAGATCCGGAATATGCGAAAACGCTCAAGAAAGCACATGAAAAAGGAGTAGAAATTATTCCAGTTTTGGCAGAAGTTACTCCTGGAAAAATTGAACTTGTTAAAGAAATACCTTTTGAATTATAGAAGTATGTGTTTAATTCAAGTCTATATCCTGAATACTTGTTGTAAACCTAAAAGTTTATTCGATTAGTTTTGAGCGCTGCTTAATTTATATTCCAATAATTCGTATTTCTGATTTCGCAATCGAGGCTTAAATCCAGCTTCACGAATTGCGTTCTGAATACCTTCTGCGTCAAATTTAAAGCTTGCTCCTGCCGATGAAACTACATTTTCTTCAATCATAATAGAACCAAAATCGTTTGCACCGGCATGTAAACAAATTTGTGCTATATCTTTAC
>DAOWGM010000024.1 GCA_030637515.1 Bacteroidales bacterium | reverse complement strand
GTGAAGAGCCAAAGTAATAAATTAGAATATTAAAAGGGAATTTATAACACCAATAAACAGAATAATATAATTTTTGTTCGCTTGCATAAATTGTTTTTAAACTATTAAGAGTTTTTACCGGATAATTCAGTTGCATGCAATTTTGATATAATATATTGATCTTGGAAATATTTATCAAAAATTAAAGCAAAGATTAAACCCGTAAAAAAAATAGGATAATAAACTAAAGTCGCTTGTGCCCAAAAGAAAGTTAAATAGGCAAAAAATGATCCCCAATATTTAGTTTTTCTTGCATTCTTATAAAGATATCTAGCCAATGAAAACCAAAAACCAAATAAAAAGAAACTTCCAACTATACCATATGAAATAAGATGTGAAAGATAACCGATATGTATTTGTGAACTACCTATATGATAAGATGCTTTTTTTATTTCATCCGTTAAATGCACACCAGTACCCAGCCATGTGTTTTTTGGGAAAAAATATATAAAATTATCTATTGCTTTGTATCTTGTAGTTTCTTCAATTGAGCCTTCAGAAAATAATCGTTCATTATAAAATTTTATTGGATCGTAACCCATAGATTTCATTGTAAAATAAATAAGTATACTTGAAATAATTATATAGCTTATATATTTGATAATTGTTTGAAACCTAATTTTTCTATAAATTAAATATTGCATGGTAAGTATTATAAAACTAACCATTATGTATCTTGCGTTTGATAAAAAAGCTGTGATCCCAATTAGTAAAGTAAAAATTATTATTCCCCCTTTTTTTGATTTCAATAAATACCCAATATAAACACAGCCTAATGGAATATAAGACAATCCTAAGGCATTGGTATTAACATAACCAAAAATAGAAGAACGACGAAACTGATAAATATTCTCATTCATCTCAAATTTAAATATATCCCAAGCATTTAGAAAATTTTGGTCAAAAACCTGAATAATTGAAGCAATGCTTGCAAGAATAATTGTGAAAGAAATTAATCTTTTAGATTTAGAAATAAATGAAAAAGAAAAATGCGTATTATAAATAATTATAATTAAAAGAAAAGTTGAAAAATATAGAATTGAATAATACAATTGGGTTAAAGGATGGTAATCAATATTGGAATACTGCAACCATATTATTCTATATATAGCATAAATAAGAAGAAACCAGGAAAACCTTGGAATGTTTTTTATTTTTTCTCTTATAATAAATATTAAACCTAAAATAAAAAAAATAAAAGTAAATAAATGTAAAATTGATTTTGGCAGTTTAAAAACCACCATATAAAAATATGCTAATACTGGAGAAAAAAGTAATGCAAAAAAAGTGTTGTATAATGTTTTGCGCATAATTTGTCTAGTAAAAGGTCAAGAGGGTTTTAATAATTTCGTTCAGTTGTTCAGTTGTTAGTTCGTAATAAAACGGTAATCTTAATAAAGATTCAGAATAATAATCAGAATTTTTAAGATCGCTTCCTTTGTATTTATTTTTATAATATTTGCTTTTATGTAAACTTAAATAATGAAAAACGGATAATATCCCGTTAGATTTTAAATGTTTAATTAATAGGTCTCTTTGGTTCGAGTTTTTACAAACTATATAAAACATGTGCCCATTATTGGTAGCATACTCGGGAACATTAGGCAATTTAATGTCTCTTTTTTTAGCCCAATCTTTTAATCCAATATAATATTGCTGCCATATTTTATTTCTTTTTTTTTGAATATCATTTAAGTTTTCTAATTGTGCCCATAAATAGGCAGCAATAATCTCGGATGGTAGAAAAGAGGAACCAGTATCAACCCAACCGTATTTGTTAATCTCCCCTCTAAAAAATTCAGCCCTATTTGTACCTTTTTCCCAAATTATCTCTGCACGTTTAATAAACTGTTCATCATTAATTGCCAATAAACCTCCTTCACCAGAAATTATATTTTTTGTTTCATGAAATGAAAAAGTTGACATATGCCCAATACTGCCTATAGGTTTGCCTTTGTAGTAAGAATCTATTGCTTGAGCAGCATCTTCAATTACCAAAAAATTATATTTGTCAGCTAATGCCATTATTTTATCCATATTGCAGGCAATACCTGCATAATGAACCGGTACTATGGCTTTGGTTTTAGGGGTTATAAGTTTTTCAATTTTGTCTTCATCAATCCCGGGATGGTCTTCTCTACTATCAGCAAATATAATTTTAGCACCTTGTCTCACAAATGCTAGCGCGGTGGAAACAAATGTATATGAAGGCACAATTACTTCATCGCCGGGCTTTATATCAGTTAAAATAGCGCACATTTCCAACGCATCAGTACATGATGTGGTTAGTAATGCTTTTTTAAAACCATATCGTTCTTCAAAATATTTCTGGCATTTCTGAGTAAATATTCCATTTCCAGAGATCTTACCAGATTCTATAGCTTGTTTTATATAATCTAATTCTTTACCAGTAAGGTAAGGCTTGTTAAAAGGGATTTTTATTTTAGCCATAGGTGAAAAATGGATTGTGTTTTATGTACTTTATATCCAATGTTCTTGTAAAAAGCACAGGCAATTTGATTGTTTTCTTGTGTGTCAACTTCAATAATACTTAATTTATTATTATAAGCTATATATTCGATATGTTGCATTAATGCTTTCCCCACTCCATAACCTCTAGCATTTTTATCGACAGCTAAGAGTCCTATTTTGAGAATTGAATTTTTAATCTTATAAGTTATAAAGCCTAACATTTCATTTTTTTCACTGCACCAAACCAAAACATCATCAGCTATTTTCTTATTTATGGAATTATCTAGCCATGTTTTGTATAAATTTTCAAAAGCACTTATTTCAAAATTTGTGTCAAGTTTAAATCTAGAATATTCACCGCTTGCATATGCTAATTCTAGCAATTTTGGGTACTCTTTGTTCAATCTATAAGATTGGATCTCCTTTACTAAGGTAATACTAGATATTTTGACGTTTTTTTGAAAACTAACTTTCTTATCTACTAAAGGAATTTTATTATTGATTAACAACTCATAAGATTTAATATCTTGAGGATAAATATATACTAAACTATACTTTCCTTTTTTTAGAGTTTCAACAAATTTTATAAGATTAGATTCAGAAAAATCGCTTAATATAGCTTCAGCAACATTAAGACAGAAAAATTCAGAATCCCACTCCTTTTGTCTAATCCCTATTGTCATTAATAATTTTCATCATTTTTTTTGAGAAACTGTTAAAGGTTAAATCACTACTTAACTTGATACAGTTTTGTGAAATATTTACTGATTCATCTTTATTTAATTTTAAGATTGAATATATACCATTTGCTAGATCCGGTATATTTCTATTTTGAGCACGATAACCGGTTTTTCCTGTAAAAACTAAGTCTAGCGCAACTCCAATTTCGAAAGCAACAACTGGAGTACCACACATAATTGATTGATTAATCATCATAGGGCCAGAATCTTCTATTGAAGGCGAAACAAATACGTCAGTAGCTTGGAAAGCTTTAGGTAACTCAGCATGCGATAAATAACCTAGCAAAGTATATGAAAAAGGTAATTGTTCTACAAATTCTAGTGAACCCTTGCCAGCTACGGTTAAATGAATATTTTTTTTGTCTTTTTCAGAGATTATTTTATTTAAAATATTTAATGCTTTAGTTAGTTCATTAAAGCCCTTCCTTTTTTCTTTAACAGAGACAGCACCAAAGAAAATAATCTTTTTATCTAAAGGTAAACCTAATTCATTTCTTACAGTTGTTTTATTTGTAGGCTCATATATTTTGGAATCGATTGGCAATAGAATCTTATATTTTTGCTTGTCTTTGAAAATGCTGCTTTTTTTAAGTTGTTGAAAAGTCCATTCTGTACATGCAATAACTGATATATTTGTTTTTTTTATAAACTCTTTTTTAAATTTCCAGTTAATGTATGATTGATCTATTGCATTATTTGAAAAAAGAGCAGGACACTTGCCGCATTGGTGTTCATACCCATGGCAATCCCAGGCATAATGGCATCCACCAGTCATTGGCGCCATGTCCATAAGATAAAGAAATATAGGAGCTTTTGTTAGTAAATTTAATTCATAAATATTTTTGGCATTTAAATATTTTACGGAAAAAAGAATAATAATTGCATCTGGCACGAAACCTATTTTTTTAATAAGTCTTTTGGTAGAATAATTCTGTTTTGTTTGCTTAAAATCCAGTATTGAGTATTTTTTATTTATTTTAAGAGGCTCTTTTTTAATTAAACCTAGTTTCTTTAATAGACCTTTTGTTTTTCTAAAAGACCATTTTAATTCATGACTTAAAAAATTATCAATAGGTATAATATCTTTATCTTTATAATAATCCCAATCTTTCACAATTAGTTTTGCATGTAAGCAATCTTGCTTAAGGCTATATAATAGACTTTTAGCTACAATACCTGCGGCTTTATTGGGATTTGAAGAAGAAAGGATTAATATATTCATATACCTTACCTATTCCATGTTTTTTTTTGTATTTCCTTTTATAAGTTGCTTATATTGTATTGGATAAACTATCGTGCCAATTAGCAAAACAATAATGTTAGCAAGTAAAACTCCTTCAACACCAATTTTTTTTCCTAAAAATATAGCTAGTGGTATATTTAAGATGGCCGCAGAAATACCTAAAAACAATTGTAATTTTATTTTCCCAACTCCATTTAGGAATTGACTGTAAATGCCATTCCATGCATTAAGTAAAACCCATATTACCACAAAAACAGATAAAGAATAAGTTATTATTACTTTATCACCTATCCATATTTTATATATAAATGGTGAAGAAATAAGCATTACAAAACCTGTTAGGCATAGTAATCCCCATATTTTAATTAGTTTTTGTATGGTGTTTTTTATCCAAGCAAATTCATTTTTTGTCCAAGCTTCTGTAATTGCACTCCAGTATGGAGTTATTATAATAGAAAAGCCCATCATTAAAACGCTAAAGTATTTAAATGCCACATTGTATGGCGTAACCTCTTCTGGACCAAATAAATGAGAAATAATAATATTGTTGGTTTGGTACAATATTACAGCTGCGATTTGTATAATGAAAAATTTGATGCCTAGACTAAAAAGATCTTTTGCTTTGTTAAAATCAATAAACTTGAAACTCGGTCTGTACATTTTATATTTGCCATTGTAAAACCAAAAACTTGAAACAATTAAAACAAATACAGGCGCACTACTCATAACAATTCCCAAATATAATAAGGAACCTTGAGTGGTTTTTGTTAATAAAAAAATAAGAGCCAGAGCAATTATTTTACCAAATAAATCGAATAAAGATGCTTTGGCAGGCCTTTGGTCAGCTAGTAAAACTGTTGCTATCAGTTTAAAAATAAATTGTAAACAAAAAAACGTAAATACTATAAGAGCTAATAAACCTAGTTCTGACTGTAGATTTAAATCGGTACCCGCATTTAAAATTTTATTCCAATTAAGAAAAGGATTAACAAGATAAAACAAGACTAATATTGTTCCAATAATTATGGCAATAATTGCATAAGTTGTACTTACATAAACTCGCGCCAGCTCTTTTTCTCCTTTAGCTAAAGCTTCAGCAAAGCGGTTTCGTAGTCCATGTCCAAGGCCAATATCAAAAAAACCAAACCAACCAATAATGGAACTTAATGTGATCCATATTCCATATTTGGTGGGATTTAGGTAGTCAATAGTTAAAGGCACGAGAGCTAAACCAATAGCGATATTTATACCCTTTATAGCAAAAGATGCTACAATATTCTTTTTTGCTTTTATGCTACGCTCGTGGCCCTTAGTAAAAAAGTTGGATATGTATTGCTTAATTTGCATTTATTGTGATGTGTAATCGGTGATTTGTAATAAGTTTTTTGTCTTATTTATTTTGCTTTTCATTCTTTCGACTTGCTCAGGATGACAGTTTTTTTATTTGTTTATTCCCCACCATTTATTACTTAGTTTGGTATTTCCTAAAATTAATTTTAGTACTCGCCATGAGGTGTCTGTTACAGTGTAATCTGTGATCTGTGATCTGTGATCGCTTACTTGTTTGTGTTCTTCTATAACTGTTCGTACTGAGCTTAAGACAATTTCGGGATCGAAGCCTGTTAAAATAATGGTTCCTGCATCTTGTGCTTCGGGGCGTTCCATGCTTTGGCGTAAACTTATAGCTGGAAAAGATAACATGGCGCTTTCTTCGCTTATGGTTCCGCTGTCGGAGAGGGTGCATTTGGCATGTTGTTGCAAATGGATGTAATCGGAAAAACCGAAAGGTTTTAAGAATTTTATTTGGTGATTGGTGATTAGTGAATTGTGACTTGTATTTAGTTCTTCAATTCTTTTTTTAGTTCTTGGGTGTGTTGAAACTATAATTGGCACTTGATACTCTTCGGCTAATTGATTTAATACTGTGAGTATTTTTTTGAGATTCTCCGGATTATCCACATTTTCTTCGCGGTGGGTAGAAACCATGAAATAGCCTTTGGCTTTTAACTTTAAGCTTTTAAGAATTGTTGATGAATCTATTTTTTCTTTATTCTGATTTAAAACTTCACGCATGGGTGAACCGGTTAAATAGATTCGTCGGTGCTGTAAACCTTCGCTCAACAAATGACGACGAGCATGTTCAGTGTAAACCAAATTGAAATCGGCAATATGGTCAATTACTCTGCGGTTAATTTCTTCGGGCACATTAAAATCGAAACTTCGGTTTCCGGCTTCCATATGGAAAATAGGAATGTGCATTCGTTTGGCCATGTATGCCGAAAGGCATGAGTTGGTATCGCCTAGAACTAATAATGCATCGGGTTTTTCTTTATGAAGTATCTCTTCTGTTTTTTTAAAGATATCACCAATAGCAGAGCCTAAGCTTGAAACATCTACGTTCATAAAATGATCGGGCTTACGAAGGCCTAAATCCTGAAAGAAAATCTCGTTTAACTCGTAATCGTAATTTTGTCCGGTATGAGCAATTACTTGATTTAGGTGTTGGTCGAGTAATTTGATGGTAGCACTTAGTCGAATAATTTCCGGACGCGTGCCTACTATGGTCAAAACTTTCAGTTGTGATTTTTTCATTTTAATCTGTAATGTGTGATTTGTAAACTGTAATCTGTAAACTGTAATCTGTAAACTGTGATCTGTAATGTGTAATCAGTGATTTGTAAACAGTAATTTGTGACGTGTGATCTGTAAACTGATTACTGTTCACCGATTACTCTTCACTGTCGTTAGACTTTTTCAAAATATGTGTCCGGATCATCTTGGTCAAAGAATTCACTTATCCAAAAAATGGTGTAAACATCTTCATCTCCGATGTTTGTAATATTATGTGTGTACCAAACGGGCATATCTACATAAGCTGGCTGGCTTCCGTCCAGTTCAAAATTGAGCACTTCGTTTGTTCCAATTTTACGCAATTGTATAAGAGCTTTTCCTTTAATTACAGCAAATCGTTCTGCTTTTCTGATATGAAAATGATTTCCACGTGTAATTCCGGGCTTGGTGGTCGAAAAAGAAACTTGTCCGCCAGACTCTAACTTAACAGTTTCCACAAAACTACCACGATCGTCAGTGTGCAAAGTTAGTTTAGCAGGGAAATAATTTTTGATATCCATATAACACACAAAAGTGTTAAAAAGATTTCGCTCAAAAGTATTGGTTAAATCAGGAAAAATGCCTTTTTCAAAATAGTTTTCTTTGTATGATTCGAGTATTCTTAAGATCTCAGAAACTTTATTGGTTGAAGTATGTGGAACCTCGTAAGTTTCAATTTGCTTATCTTTTATCTTTAAACTTTTATCTTTGAACTTGTTGAAGAATTCAACAATAAGTTCACCTATGTAAATTAATTTTAATTCACCATCTACCTGAATCTCTGGTTGTTCATTATGAGTTAGTTGGTGACAAAAAGTTGCAACTACAGAGTTATAATATGGATCTCCAAATGGACCAAAAACATTGGGTATAATCATTCCTGTAAAAGAAGCCTTATTTTTTTCAGCCCATTGCTCGAATAATTCACGACCTTCTTTTTTAGATTTTCCATATAAGTTATCTTTTTCTTCTTGTGTTGAAGATGAAAAAAGCACATGAGGCGTGGATTTTGTAGTTTCAAGAGCTTCAACTAGTTTTTTTACTAAATTAATATTAGTATCATAAATAACCTGAGGATCGCCATGTCGATTCATAGCAGCTAAATGAACAATTACATTGCATTGTTTTACCCAATTTTGCAATTTTTCAGGATGATTAAAATATTCATCTTCGAAAGGGATTCGTTCAATATTTTCCTGTAAACCTAAAAAGTTGAACAAGTGAGTTCCCATAAATCCTGCTTGGCCTGTTATTCCGATGGTAATCTGTGATCCATGATCTGTAATCTGTTTATGGTTCATTAGGTAAATAATATTTCACTAATTACTTAAGGATTTTAAAGTTTTAAAGATTTTTTGAGTCCAATAATCATTTTTCGAATCACTATTAGATCATTTAAATGCAAATCAAGATTTTCTTGATTAATATATTTTAGGTTTTTTGATATTATTAGTTGTGTTTCCACTTCAGATAAAGATCCTAATGCAATAGATAAGAAATTATTAAACTCTTTGGGAGTATTTCTTGCCGCTCCTTCAGCAATGTTTGAGGGAACAGATACTATAGCTCGTCTAATTTGATTTGTTATGCCATATAATTCTTCTTTTGGAAAACTTTTGGTTAAGGAGTAGACTTTAGTTACTAAGTCAATTGATTTTTTCCATACATCTAAATCATGGTGTGTCTTCATATTTCATATAGTGATTTGTGATCTGTAATCAGTGATCTGTTAATTCTTAATTTATTTCTCATTACTGATCACGCATTACCGATTACTAATTACTTCTTCTCTGATTTCTTCCAACTTCATCAATAGCTCAACAGTTCCTTCTATATTAAGTCTTCTTGTATTATGCGAATGATATTCTTCTATTTTATCTATGTTTTCATCTCCTTCTGTAAAATAACGATCATAATTTAAATCTCGTGTATCAGCAGGGATGCAATAATAATCACCTAAATCTTGTGCATGAGCCATTTCTTCTGTGCTTACTAATGATTCATACAATTTTTCGCCATGGCGGGTTCCGATCACTTGTATTTTGTTGTCGGATTTATAAATTTTCAGTAATGCTTTTGCCAGAATTTCGATAGTTGCTGCAGGAGCTTTTTGTATAAAAATATCACCTTGTTTACCATTTTGGAATGCATACATAACCAAATCAACAGCATCATCCAAAGTCATCATAAAACGTGTCATGTCGGGATTGGTAATGGTTAATGGATTTCCTGCTTTTATTTGTTCAACAAACAAAGGAATAACTGAACCGCGCGAAGCCATTACATTTCCGTAACGTGTTCCGCAAAGTATAGTATCATTTTCTGTTAGATTTCGGGAGCGTGCTACCATTACTTTTTCCATAACGGCTTTGGTCATTCCCATAGCATTAATTGGATAAACAGCTTTGTCAGTACTTAAACAAATTACTTTTTTCACTTTATGCTGAATGGCCGCTTCTAAAACATTTTCTGTTCCTAATACATTGGTTTTAACAGCTTCTAATGGAAAAAACTCACAAGATGGTACTTGTTTTAATGCTGCGGCATGGAATATATAATCAACACCGGCCATAACATTTGAAACGCTCATAGGATCACGCACATCGCCAATATAAAATTTTACTTTAGTGTTGTTTATCTTTTTGCGAAGATCGTCCTGCTTTTTTTCATCACGACTAAATATGCGAATTTCCTTTAGTTCAGAATCTAAGAAACGTTTTAAAACGGCTTTCCCAAATGATCCTGTTCCTCCTGTTATGAGTAATGTTTTATTTTTAAAATCCATAAAAATTATTGTTTATTGGAGTTTGTTCATTGATTTATTGTTTCCCATAACCATATCCATAACCGTAGGCATATCCATAATTGTAGCCATAGTATTTTGGTATTTTAAGGTCGTTCACTAAAATATTCATATGCGGAATTTTTTGCTCCTGCTGCAATTTGTTAATCAAGTCGAATACATGTTTATTGCTGTATCGTTGTCGGATCAGAAATAGGTTGGCACTGGAATATTGGCTTACCAGTAAAGCATCAGTTACAAGGGCAATCGGCGGTGTATCAATAACAATGTAATCAAAATCTTTTACTGCTTGTTCAAAAAAGGTTTTCATGCGCTTTGTCTCAATCAATTCGGCAGGATTGGGAGGTATGGGTCCTGAAGGTGCAATGTATAAATGATTGATATGTGTTTCTTTAATTACCTCATCGTATTCGTTTTGATTGCTTAAATAGGTGCTTATTCCAATTTCATTGGGAATTTCAAATATTTTATGCATATTGGGTTTTCGTAAATCGAGACCAATCAATAAAACTTTCTTTTCTGACATAGCCATGATGGTTGCAAGATTTACAGCAGCAAAAGTTTTTCCTTCACCACTAATAGTAGAAGTAATCATTACTACTTTCTGATTTTCTTCTCGTAAAATGTATTGTAGGTTTGTACGTAGGGTACGAAAAGATTCTGCTAAACCCGATTTAGGGTCCATGAAAACAGGCACGTTGCTATGTGTTTCGTTATGGCCGATGGTTCCGATAATTGGTATGTTGGTATTTCGTTCAATATCTTTTTTATCTTCAATTTTGGTGTTTAAGAATTCAAGCAAAAGAATTATGGCTCCCGGAATACCTAAACCCAAAATCAATGCGATTAAATAATTCTGTGAACGCTTTGGTGTCAGCTGATTAGTATTTTCAGGTCGAGCAATATCCAGCACTTTATTATCAGCCACATTGGATGCTTTGGTAATACCTGCTTCGGCACGTTTTTCTAGTAAGAAAGTATATAGTTCATTATTTAGTTTGTATTCCCGTTCAATATTTATTTGCTGACGTTCGTTCAATGGTAATTGATATATTTGTTGGTTTATCAGAACTTCTTTTTGATCAAAAGCACTAAGCGCAATCTGATTTGTTTTTTGTGTTGAAACCAAATAGTCGGCTAAGGTATTTTTCAAGTTATTTATTTCGTTCTGTATAATTATGATATTAGGTGCATCTTCCTGTGCGATAGTGCTGAATTTGTTTTTTTCAGACAGGTAATTATTATAGTTTTCAATTAGTTTTTGTAATGCAGGATCAGTAATTCCTAAAACAGAAGGAGCGACAACCGCTTCATCCTGTTCCTTTTCTTGTAAACAAGTTTCTACATATTCAAGGTACTGTTTCTTTACATCATAAGTAAAACGCTCATTTTGGATATTGCTTAGTTCATTAAAAAGTAAACTCCCTTTTTGGCTTAAATTAATTACTTTATTTTTTGTTCGAAAATCTTGTAAACGAACCTCAGCAGAATTTAGGTCTTGTACGATAATATTAAGCTGTTCATCAATAAATTTTAGTGTGTTTTCTGCCTGCACGTTTTTTTCAATCAACGCAGAACGAATATATACCTCGGATAATTTATTGAGATAAGTCGCCATTTTTTCAGGGACAAAACCATTTAAACTTAAATTTAGAATCGATCCTTTCTCGTCGTTAACATCAATGTTTAATTTAGCTCGGTAAGCTTTTGAAAGAGCATTAATATCTGAAAATCTGAAAAAGTATTTGTTTGAGGCATTTTCATCAAATTCAAAGTTTTCTTCATCGCGAAACTCTATTTTGAACCGAAACGTTTCAGCTTCAAACATTTCTCCAAACAGCATTTTGCGTTTTATGTTAAATTGATCGTTAATTTCAAGCAAATATTCTTTGTCCGATAAAATTTTAATATGTACAGGATAATTATGTAACTGTAAAAAAGAGGTGTCTGGAATTACAACAAAAGGACAGTTATGGTACATTTTGCTTTCGGCAATTTCACGGCGTCCAACTCCAACATATAGAATTTCAAAATCCAGTTCTTCCAAAGCCAATCGAGCCATTTTATACGATTTTAAAATAGCTATTTCATTTACTACTTCTGCCTTTTTTCGCCCCCTATATCTTCCTAACTCTTGCACAATAGATTCAATGCTTGAAGCATCGTTTTGCTGGTCGGCAATAATAATGGAAGAGCCAATGGTGTAAGTTGGTTCGGAATAACGGTTTACCATATAGGCTATGGAAAGTGCTATTCCAAGTGCAAGAGCAAAAAAGTACCAATTAGCAAGGAACTTAAAAAGGTACTTTCTTATGTCGATGCTTTCTTCTTGGTATATGTTATTTTGAGGGTTTGTTTCCATTCTTTTCAATTTTCAATTAACAATTATCAGTGACCAATAATCAATTATTCTGTATCCTGAGTTCAAAGTTTCTTTTATCTTTTTAAAATTATTCTTTGCAGTAAATAATTATTCCTATTCGATCAATATGATCAATTAATTCTATGTTTTTTAGATGATTATAAATTGAAATATCAAAAGTATAAGGTAAAAGGAGGTCATCAATTTTTGTGCAAACCTTATTTAAAATGGATAAGGATAAACCTTCTCCTTTAAGGGTAATATCTATATCTGATGAATATTTATTATTTCCTTTTGCTCTTGAGCCATACAAAATAACTTTGTCGATCTCATTGAATTGAATAAAAATCCTATGTAATCGATCTAATATATCTTGTTTTAATCCTTTGAGCATATCTGCTATTTTTTGTTAGAGAATGTTTCCAGTAATTCTTCAAATAAGTGAAAATACTTAGTTAAAATCTGAGAGACTATTTCTTCAGCTGTATCTTCATCATAAGTATGCGATGTCCTGTTCCGACTTTGTAACATTTCCATCCATCCGTCACCATCAGAAATTAAATTTTGTTTGAAGCCTTCTCTTATAGTATCTCTGGATCCGGAAACATCAGGGTTTCCTTGATAATAAAGGTAGTCTTTGATTGTATTCCATCCTAGCTCGTAAGTGTATTCAAATGATTTTATCAGGCCTTGTTTCTCGAATTTCGACAATTCTTTTAACATAACAAACTCCCTTAACTGATCGAGAGCTTTTTTATAATTTGAAAATCGTTGTATCCATCTTATATCATTAAATTTATTCATATTTTTTATGTTTAGGTCAATATGTAGAGATAAGAAGTTTCAGGTTCAAGGTTAAAAGCCCAATGTCCAATGTTCTTTGTTTCTTTTTGACCCCCTTCCCGATAGCTATCGGGACCCTTAATAAGGGGGAATAACTGAATTGGAGCATATTTTTACTTCTAAGTTATAGCCCCTTTTTAAGGGCTTGGGGTTGTTTTGTGTCAAATTCTTTTTTTATTCTATTTAAAACATTTGTTAAATTATTAAGTACTTCTTTATCTTTTTCTAATCCTTCTTTGGTAAAATGATGTTGTCCATCCAATTCAATTATTAATTTTTCTGATGTACAATAAAAATCAGCTATGTAATGACCAAT
Source organism: Bacteroidales bacterium (assembly GCA_030637515.1). Classification (GTDB taxonomy): domain Bacteria; phylum Bacteroidota; class Bacteroidia; order Bacteroidales; family UBA12077; genus UBA12077. The sequence continues at coordinate 46,333 of DAOWGM010000024.1, read as the reverse complement.
ACTATGTTGCCTTCTGAATTTACGACCACAAAGATTCTTACCCTTTAAAACACTCCACAACACTAGCTCAGCCTCTGTCATGTTTTCTCTTAAGTATTTTCGAGTTTCTTTTAAATATGATAAATTATAAAGCGTTGTAGTCATTAAAGTTTTAAAAAAATAGCATTCTTTTGAGTATAGGAATTCCTTTTATCTTTATTCTTGTTTCAATTATTCTGTATTCTGAGTTCAAAGTTCCTTTTATCTTTTTCCTTTTTACTTTTTCCTTTTGTCTTTTATCTTGTTTTATCTAAGCAAAGTAAGAATTAATGCTACAGCAGTCAAAGTAGATGATAAGGCGCTTATCACAAACACATAATCTGAAGCTTGTTCTCTGAATAAAGTCGATTTTAAAGGTTCAACATAAATAATATCATTGGGCATAATGTAGTATAACTCCGAATTTACAATATCCCCTTTTGAAAGATTTATTCTGTATGTTTGGGTTCCTTCGTCTGTTTGTCGTAGTAAAAGAATTTTTTCGCGGTTTCCGTTGTATGAAATGTCTCCGCCATACGCCAATGCTTCCATAATATTTACTTGATTGGCCGTTACCTGTTTTACTCCGGGAGCTTTTACTTCACCAAGAACTGTAAACTTAAAACCTGCCAAGCGCGCTATTACCTGCGGATTTTTCAAATAACGGAAAGCTTTTTGTTTTACCGAATCTTGTACTTGATCAATGTTAAGCCCGGAAACAAAGATGCGTTCAAGTAAAGGCATTTCAATGTATCCCGAATCACTCACAAGATATCCAGTATAAAACATAGTTTCTGGTCTAATATATTGTGAGCTGCTTGGGCTCATGGTTGGATTAAACAACTGATTTATTTCCTGATTTTCGGTTAAGATCTGAATATACAGTAAATCACCGGCTTGTATATGATATCCCGGTTTGTTTTTTTTAAAGATAGAGGCATCTTTTGTTTCTTCAATATCCTGAAGATAGGTTAACTTTTCGTAAGAATTACAGGAAGCTAACATAAAAGTTGCAAGAGCTAATATAATAATGTGCTTTGTTTTTTCTTTCATTTCTTTGTTTTCAATTAACAATTATCAATGACCAATTATTCAATTATCAGTTTTCAATACTTCAATTAACGATGATCAATACTTCAATAAACAATTAACAATTATCAGAAAACAAATTACTGTTTTTTATTGATTCTTGTTTTTTTGAGTATCGAAAATAGAATTTTTCCTAATTCATCTGCATTTTCAAATAGCGGATTGAATATTGATTCATTTATATAGTTTGTTTCTTTTAATAATTTTAACCAATATTTTGTTTCAAGACACTCTTTATATGCAATTGAAATCTTATTGGAAAAGTCTGCTTCTGAAATAGCTCCATTTGCTTCGGAAATGTTGGCGCCAACAGATGTGCCACTTCTTAAAATTTGTTTTGAAAGAACATACTCTTTATGTTTAGTAGTAATATCTTTATATAAAAACACAATCTTCTTTGCAAAATCAAAAGACTTGTCCAATGCAGGATTCTTTTTTTCCATTATTTTTTATTGTTGTTCTTAGTCTTTACAATTGTCAATTATCAGTTATCAATGATTGGTAAACAAATTAATATTTTTTATTGATAATTGCCTATTGAAGATTGAACATTGGTTTTTACACAGCTCCGCTTCCTCAGTCACGTCCCGATAACTATCGGGCTCAGTGTGACAATCTGAAATATTGCTTGTCATCCTAAGTCTTGCCTGTCTGCCGACAGGTTTATCGAAGGATGTTGAAGATAAACAACAAACCGTTTTGTATCCCTTTTTTACCCTATCAAATATAATTAAACCTTCTTTAAATGCGAAGGATTTATCTTTATTAAAATATTTTGATTTATCGACTCAATGCGTACTAAAACCTTATATTTATTCAAATGATGAACCATTTCACCAACAAGTCCTTTTAAACTACCAGAAACAACTTCTACCTTTTCGTTTGGCACAAAATTATCTGTACTCAATTCATATTCTTCACTTCCGGAAAGTAGCGACTGAATAATTTTAATTTGTTCTTCGCGCACATGTGCCGGTTTACCCCCAAATCGTATAACGTTTACTATACCCGGAGTGTTCAATGCTTTTTGCAATTCACCTTCTTCAATATTTACAAAAATATAGGAACGGATAAAAGGTTCTTCTACCCATTTCTTGCGATCGCTCCAAATCTTTAATTTCTTTTCAAGTGGGAGATAACACTCTATTTCTTTATCAATAAGTGCCTGATTTACTTTTTTTTCTGTCCTTGATTTGGTATATAATGCAAACCATTTTTTTGTCATGATAATACTGCTTTCCCCATATGATACTGCAAAAATAACTTTTTCAATTAACAATTATCAATTATCAGAAAACAATTATCAGTTAACAATAACCAGCTATGCTATTTTTTATTTATGCGAGTTTTTTTAAGAATTGAAAATAATATTTTTCCCAACTCATCTGCATTTTCATATAGTTCATTAAAAACAGATTCTTCAAGATAATCTGTTTCCTTTAACAGCCTTAACCAATATTTAGTTTCGAGACATTCTTTATAAGCAATTGAGATTTTGTTTGAGAAATCAGCTTCTGAAATAGCACCATTCGCTTCGGATATGTTTGCACCGATCGATGTTCCACTTCTTAAAATTTGTTTTGAAAGGATGTATTCTTTTTGTTTTGAAATAATATTTTTATATAAAAACACGATTTTCTTCGCAAATAAAAAGGATTTATCAAGTGCTGGATTTTCTTTTTGCATTGAATTTGATTTTGGATTAATACTTCCTTGTTATATAAAGTTAATAATTATTATATCAAAATTACTCATTGTAGTAATAACAATTGTTTATTGAAGTATTGATCATTGTTTATTGAAGTATTGATCATTGTTTATTGAAGTATTGATCATTGTTTATTGAAGTATTGATCATTGTTTATTGATTATTGAACATTGCAAAAAAAAGCCACACTCGAAATGAGCATGGCCAATTTATATCTCGATACTTGATACTAATGTCTATATACTAAAGCTCGCTTTAATTTTATCAACATAATCTAACTTTTCCCATGCAAAGAATTCAACATCTTTCTGAATAGATTTTTCTTCGCAACCATTGTTGCCTTTAATAATTTCAACGCTGGCAGTTTTAAAATCACGTCCCATATGACCATAAGCTGCTGTTTCTTCGAAAATAGGATTCTTTAATCCAAATCGTTTAACAATAGCTGCCGGACGCATGTCAAATATTGTATTGATTTTTTCAGCAATTTCACCATCGGTCATATCAACATTTGCAGTGCCATAAGTGTTTATGTACAAGCCAACAGGCTCGGCAACACCAATAGCATATGCAACCTGAATTAATGCTTCGTCAGCAATTCCTGCTGCAACAATATTTTTAGCAATATGACGAGAAGCATACGCTGCCGAACGGTCTACTTTTGATGAATCTTTTCCAGAGAATGCACCACCACCGTGAGCACCTTTTCCTCCGTATGTATCAACTATGATTTTTCTTCCTGTAAGTCCGGTATCACCGTGAGGTCCACCAATTACAAATTTTCCGGTTGGATTAACATGTAATATAAAATCGTCGGTAAATAGTTTTTGTACTCTTTCAGGGAAACAGGCTTTTGCTTGTGGAATAAGAATAGTTCTAACATCATTCTTAATTTTTGCAAGCATTGCTTTTTCCTCGTCAAAGTCATCGTGTTGTGTTGAAACAACAATCGTATGAACTTTTTGTGGTTCGTTGTTATCGTTATACTCAATTGTTACCTGAGATTTTGAATCCGGACGCAGATAAGTCATTTCTTTTCCTTCTCTTCGGATCTTAGCCATCTCTATCAATAATACATGCGATAGAACTAATGACAATGGCATGTAATCGTCTGTTTCTTTGCTTGCATAACCAAACATCATTCCTTGATCACCTGCTCCTTGATCTTCTTCTTTTTCTCTCACAACTCCTTGATTAATATCCGGAGACTGCTCGTGAATAGTAGAAATAACACCACAGGATTCTGAATCAAATCGATACTCTTGCTTGGTATAACCAATTCGTTTAATAACTCTTCGGGCAACTTCCTGAACGTCGATATATGCTTTAGTACGAACTTCACCGCTTAAAACCACTAAACCAGTTGTTACCAGAGTTTCACAAGCAACTTTAGATTCAGGATCGCGACGTAAAAACTCGTCTAATAAAGCATCTGATATTTGATCAGCAACCTTGTCAGGATGTCCTTCAGAGACAGATTCAGATGTAAATAAATATCCCATAATAAAATTTAATTTATAATGATTAAAAATAATAAAGGCCAAAAATAAGAATTTCAATTATCAATTACCAGTTTTCAATTAACAAATACCAATGTTCAATTAACAATTACCAATTATCAATTATCAATGTGCAATAATCAATTACCAATGATCAATTATCAGTTAACAATAACTAATTATGCTATTTTTTATTTATACGAGTTTTTTTGAGGATTGAGAATAGAATTTTGGCTAATTCATCTGCATTTTCGAATAGGGGATTGAATGTTGAATCTAATAAATAATCTGTTTCTTTTAATAATTTTAACCAATATTTTGTTTCAAGACACTCTTTATATGCAATTGAAATCTTGTTTGAAAAGTCAGCTTCAGAAATTGCGCCGTTTGCTTCAGAAATATTAGCGCCAATTGATGTACCACTTCTTAAAATTTGTTTTGAAAGAACATACTCTTTATGTTTAGCAGTAATATCTTTATATAAAAACACTATCTTCTTTGCAAAATCAAAAGACTTATCCAACGCAGGATTCTTTTTTTCCATAATTCGTTAATTATTGGTCATTAATTATTGTAGTACTGATCACTGTTAATTGTTTATTGAAGTATTGATCATTGTCGTGTTAGTTCTTGAAAAACTTCTTCTAAGCTTTTTTCTTTTTTCTGCATAGAAAGTACTGCCAAGTCGGATTTAACAGCGAAATTGAAAATCTTTGGACGAATGTCTTCTGTTGAGGTACTTTGTATTAACCAGTTTTTATCATTTACTTTAGCAACCTTGTCGACAAGTTCAATATTCTCGAGTTGTTTCTGGTTGGGCGCTTTGTCGAATTCAACAATTACTGTAATTAACTGGTCTTGTGTATGTGAATAAATAGAGTCAATAGAGTCATCAGCAACAATTTTACCTTTATTAATGATGATGATGCGATCGCAAATGGCTTCAACTTCTTGCATAATATGGGTTGAAAGCATTACTGTTTTTTCTTTTCCTACCGTGGAAATCAAGTTTCGGATTTCAATTATTTGATTCGGATCCAATCCTGAGGTTGGTTCATCTAAAATTAAAATTGCCGGGTCGTGAATCAGGGCTTGTGCCAGACCAACTCTTTGTCTGTATCCTTTGGAGAGAGCACCGATTTTTTTCTTTTGCTCAATACTTAATCCGGTTTGCTCAATTATTTCTTCAATTCGTGATTTTGTTTTTTTTCCTAACTTATAGATTCCCGCTACAAACTCCAGGTATTCTTTTACATACATGTCAAGATATAGAGGATTGTTTTCAGGTAGATATCCAATATGTTTTCTTATTTCAAGCGATTTTTCTATCAAATCCAGATCATTAATTTTTGCTTCACCAGATGAAGGAGGGATAAAACCGGTGAGAATTTTCATGGTAGTTGATTTACCTGCACCATTTGGACCAACGAATCCAACAATTTCTCCTGTTTTTATTTCAAAGCTAATTTGATCAATTGCCTTTTGTTGCCCGTATATTTTGCTTAGATCTTTTACTTGTATCGACATTTCTTTTGTTTTTGATGATACGAAAATAAATAAATTAGCTGCAAGTAACAAGCTACAAGCTTCATGATAAAATAAAGCTTGGGGCTTGAAGCTAAAAGCTTATAGCTTTTTATTACTTTTGCTATCATTATCAGAATAAAAACAAATGAAATACGAAGAATACATCAATTTATTTCAATACACACGATTAAAAACACGATCGGTTCAGGTTGGAAACATTAAAATGGGAGGAAATAATCCAATTTGCATTCAATCCATGACAAATACGAATACGCTCAATACTTCAGAAACAATAAATCAGTCGCTGAATATTATTAGGGCAGGAGGCGAAATTGTGCGCATAACAGCACAAGGTGTTAAAGAAGCAGAAAATCTTGAAAATATAAAAAATGGAATTCGTGAAGCAGGATTTGAAACTCCTGTGGCAGCAGATATTCATTTTAACCCAAAAGCAGCTTTCACTGCAGCCGAATTAATTGAAAAAGTACGTATTAATCCAGGAAACTTTGTTGACAAAAGATCTGATGTATTAAAAGGAGAATTTTCAACAGAAGAATATCAAAAAGAGATTAAAAAAATAGAAGATAGCTTGATTCCTTTGCTTGAAATCTGTAAAAAGAACAAAACAGCTCTTCGTATAGGTGTAAATCATGGTTCGTTATCCGATAGAATTATGAGCCGATTTGGAGATACGCCAGAAGGCATGGTTGAATCAGCGATGGAGTTTCTTCGTATTTGTGTTCGAGAGGAATTTTTCAATATAGTTGTTTCATTAAAATCGAGCAATACAAGAGTAATGGTTCAGTCGAATCGTTTACTCATTACTCGAATGAAAGATGAAGGAATGGATTTTCCATTACATCTTGGTGTTACTGAAGCTGGAGAAGGAGAAGATGGACGAATAAAATCGGCAGTTGGAATAGGAACATTATTAGGCGACGGAATAGGTGATACTATTCGTGTTTCCTTAACGGAAGCGCCCGAAAATGAAATTCCTGTTGCACAAAAAATGGTAAGTTATATTTCGGAAAGAATTGATCATGAGGAAATTAAATCGGTAAGTCCTGTGCCAGCCAACTTTTTTGAATACTCGAAAAGAGAAACAAATGCGGTTTTAAATATTGGAGGCGAAGGCCTAGCTGTTGTCATTGGTAACATAGCAAGTAAAACAGAGTTGAAACAGGAATTTATCTTTTTAGGAAAAGATATTGCTGTTAGCACTCCAAGCGGTGATTCAAACTATATTATTGATGAGGAAGTGTGGGAGCAACAAATTTTTCACAACGAAAATGTTTTTCCTCTTTTTACATCATTTAATAACTTTTATTTATCGGAAAAGCCGTCACCAGTATTAAATTTTCTAAAAATGAATTGTGCCGATTTAGATGATGAGAATCTTCTTAAAATTAAAAACCAAAATAAGCTGGTATTAATTCTGGAATCTAATAATAAAAATAGTTTTGCTGATCAGCGAGCGGCCTTTTTAAAATTAATGAACTCAGGGAACAATATACCAGTTATTATAAAAAAATCGTACAAAGAAAATATTTTGGAAGATTTGCAATTAAAATCATCTTGTGATATTGGAGGCTTGTTTTTAGATGGTTTTGGAGATGGAGTCTGGATAGAAAACCTGTCTGCCGATAGGCAGGATTTCGGAAATATTGACGAGCAAGATATTATAAATACGTCGTTTGGAATATTACAAGCAAGTCGTGTTCGAACCTCAAAAACAGAATATATTTCATGTCCGGGATGTGGAAGAACACTTTTTGATTTGCAAAAAACCACAAAAGAAATTCGTGATCGCACATTACATTTGAAAAGTCTGAAAATCGGTATTATGGGATGTATTGTAAATGGTCCCGGTGAAATGGCCGATGCCGATTATGGATACGTAGGAGCTGGTCCAGGAAAAATTACTTTGTATAAAAACAGGGAAGTTGTCAAGAAAAATATTCCTGAAGAAAATGCCGTTGAGGAATTAATTCAACTGATTAAGGAAAACGGTGATTGGGTGGATTAATTTGAAAATATTCTTTCGTCCGGTAGGACAACGAATCATTTGAAATAATAGTAAATACCTTTACCATTCCCATGATTCTGACGAAATGAAGGAAAATGAAATGAAAAAATAGATGAAAAAGTCTTTCTTTCGTCTGCAAGGATCAGGAAATGTCAAATTCCTTATAAAATATAATTATGAAACCACTACTTGAATACGATAAATACTATCATATTTATAACCGGGGTAATAATTATGAAGATATTTTTATTGATGAAAAGTATTATCAACATTTTTTATATTTATTGGAGATTTATATTGATTCCATGGCAGATATTTATGCGTGGTGTTTAATGAAAAATCATTTTCATTTATTAGAATAAAGGACGAAAAGGAAATAGGATATTTAAATAAGAAAATGCAAAATCAGAAGACCCTTCTTTAAAATGGAAAACATATATTAAAGAAAAACCGTCCAATGATTTTTATAAAAAACCTAATCCAACGCAGCAGTTTAAGCATTTATTTAATTCCTATTCGAAAAAGTTTAATATTAGACATAACAGGAGAGGTTCTTTGTTTGAAAAAAATTATGAGCGAAAATTAGTAAAGAACAAAAAACAACTAATTAACCTAATATTATATATTCACAACAATCCAGTAAAACATGGTTTTGTAGAAGATAATGTAGAATATCCATGGACTTCATATACATCATTAGTCTCTGAAGAACTAACAATTTTAAAAAGAAAACAGGTTGTTGAGTATTTTGAAGATTTAGAAAACTTCAAGTATTTGCATAAACAGCTTGGTAATAAACAAGACAGCGATCTTTAATTTAGACATGTAAGAATTTTAATAGACTTTCTTCATAAAGGCGAGTTCTTCTTTTACAAAAACGTTTCCTAGTGATTTACATCACGAAGGAAAGGTTTAAAAAAATTAGAACAGGTTCAGGGGAATGACAGCAGGATAAAGAAATAAGAAATCTCCCCCTTTTTAAAAGGGGGAATAAAGGGGGATTATATAATTATTTTATTCCCGATCCGTTGCTTGTTTTATCATCAGGAACTACAAAGTTTAATTTTCCAGTGGCATCTTCTGCCATTAAAATCATTCCTTGTGATTCAATTCCTCGAATTTTTCTTGGTTCTAGGTTAACCAATACGCTTACCTGTTTTCCAATAATATCTTCGGGTTTATGATCAATAGCAATCCCTGAAACTACAGTTCGCTGATCAATTCCTGTATCAATTTTTAGTTTAATAAGCTTGTCGGTTTTTGGCACTCGCTCTGCTTCAAGAATAGTGCCGACGCGAATATCCATTTTTACAAATTCATCGTAAGTAATATTCTCTTTCGCAGCTTCCACAACCTTATTTTCTATTTCGTTTGCTTTTTTTGAATCCATTAGTTTCTGAATTTGTTTTTCAATTTCTTCGTCTTCAATTTTATCAAATAATAAGCTGGCTTTGTTAATTGTGTGTCCAACTTGAATTAAGTCTGAGTCGCCGGCTAAATCCCAATTTAGTTTTTCAATATTTAGAAAAGTTCTTAATTTTTCACAAGTAAATGGTAAAAATGGTTCCATTATAATTGATAAGGCAGCTGTGATCTGAATAGCAATATTCATGATTGTTTTTACACGCTCTTCATCAGTTTTAATTACTTTCCAAGGCTCAGTATCAGCTAAATACTTGTTCCCTAAACGAGCCAAATCCATAGCAACCTTAACTGCTTCTCGGAAACGGAAACTCTCAATGCTTTTTTCCAGATTTCCTTTAATAACAGAAATCTCTGCAAGTGTTTCTTTATCGAAATCAGTAAGTTCGCCACGTGCAGGAACTTTACCTTCATAATATTTATGTGTAAGAACTAATGTTCGGTTTACAAAGTTTCCGAATATAGCCACAAGCTCAGAGTTATTTCTTGTCTGGAAATCTTTCCATGTAAAGTCATTGTCTTTTTGTTCTGGAGAATTTGCACAAATAGTATATCGTAAAACATCCTGTTTGCCAGGGAAATCTTGTAAATATTCATGAATCCACACTGCCCAGTTTCGTGATGTAGAAAGTTTATCACCTTCAAGATTTAAAAACTCGTTTGCAGGAACATTGTCAGGTAAAATATAATCTCCATGTGCTTTCAACATTGCAGGGAAAATCAAACAATGAAAAACAATATAATCTTTTCCAATAAAGTGGATTAATCTTGAATCATCATTTTGCCAGTAATCTTTCCAGTCTTTTCCATTTTCTTTTGCCCAAGCTTTGGTTGCAGAAATGTATCCGATAGGAGCATCGAACCAAACGTAAAGAACTTTTCCGTCGGCTCCTTCAACAGGAACAGGAACACCCCAATCTAAATCGCGGGTTACTGCACGAGGCTGTAATCCAGCGTTTAACCACGATTTACACTGACCGTAAACATTCGATTTCCAGTCTTTTTTATGGCTATCGATCCATTTCTCAAGCCATTCGTTTTGGTATTTTTCCAAATCTAAATACCAGTGTTTTGTTGTTTTTAAAACAGGCACATTTCCACTAAGTTTTGATTTCGGATTAATCAGTTCTTTCGGGCTTAAACTTGTTCCACACTTTTCACATTGATCGCCATAAGCTTCTTCATATCCGCATTTCGGACAAGTACCTGCTATATATCTGTCGGCAAGAAACTGTTGTTCTTGTTCGTCGAAAAACTGTTCTTCTGCTTTCTCAATAAATTCTCCTTTTTCGTGCATTGTTTTGAAAAATTCCGAAGCAGTTTCGTGATGCACAGGATCTGAAGTACGATGATAAATATCAAAAGCAATTCCAAATTCTTCAAAAGCAGATTTAATCATTCCATTGTACTTGTCAACAACATCTTGAGGCGAAATGCCTTCTTTTCGTGCACGTAACGTAATTGGAACACCATGCTCGTCAGATCCGCAGATAAATGCTACATCATTTCCTTTTAATTTTAGATATCGAACATATATGTCGGCTGGCAAATAAGCACCTGCAATGTGTCCTAAGTGTAACGGACCATTTGCATATGGTAATGCTGATGTGATTAAATAGCGCTTTGGATTTTTCATTTCTGCTTTTATCTTTTCTTGAATATCGGGCAAATATACGAAGGAATATTTTTTTTCGTGATATAAATATTACTTAGTTTTACATTGATTAAAGCAGATTGCATATGATAAGTCCGGCAAAACTAAATAAAGGTGATAAAATTGGAATTATTGCTCCATCCCGAAAAATTAGCCACGATGAAATTAAGGCAGCTATACAGGTTTTCGAAAATTGGGGCTTACAAGTTTCTTTAGGAAAAAATCTTTTTAAAAAAGACAGGCAATTTTCGGGAACCGATGAGGAGCGAGAAGAAGATTTACAATATATGCTTGATGATCCTGAAATTAAAGCAATTGTTTGTGCACGCGGAGGTTACGGCACGATTCGAATAGTTAATTTAGTTGACTACACCGCTTTTATGAAAAACCCAAAATGGATTGTTGGTTATAGCGATATAACAGCACTTCATGCACACCTGAATCAGAATTTAAATGTAAAATCGATTCATGGAATTATGCCAATAAATTTCCCTGACGATTTAACTGAAAACAATTCAATAAGAACGTTGAAGAAAGCCCTTTTCGGAGAAGAAAATACCTATGAAATAGCAGCTCATGATTTTAATCGAAATGGAAAAGCAATTGGCGAATTAATTGGCGGAAACTTATCGGTTTTGTACAGTATTTCAGGAACTAAATTTGATATTGAAACCGATGGGAAATTATTGTTTATAGAAGATTTGGATGAATACTTGTATCATATTGATCGTATGATGATGAACCTAAAATACAGCGGAAAACTGGAAAATCTGAATGGATTAATTGTTGGAGGAATGGCAGATATGAATGATAATGAAATTCCGTTTGGAAAATCGGCATATGAAATAATACAAGATGTGGTTAAAGATTATAGTTTCCCAGTATGCTATGATTTTCCGGTAGGACATACTGAAAACAATTCTGCATTAATTCTTGGCAAAAAATCTGAACTTGAAATAAAAGATAAAAGTGTAGTTCTGAAAAATTAGAGCTTTACTAATTCAAAATCCGAAGGAATTTTAAAAATGGATTCGTCTACTTTTTTGTTGCTGATATTAACAACAGAAGCTTTTGACTTCTCTCTTCTAAGCAATGTTCTTTCAACAGTAAGTATTGGAAAAAAGCCTTGAGTTTCTGGTATTTTATCAAAAAACTCATAGGTTTTATCGGTTCGGTTTAGAAGATGTACAAGCTCTTGAAAAAAATAGAAATTATCTTGCCAAACCCAATATGCCACTTCCATATTTCTTTCTGCATTTTTCACTCTCCACTGATAGCATTCGTATCCATTTACTGTTCTTGAATTTTCTGTTTTTAAGATAATAAAATCTTCTTGTATTTCAGATAAATCTTTGTTTGGTGTAAGCTGTTTGTAAAGTTTTTTCTTAGGACTTAAAACAAAAATTTCATCCTTGTCAAGATCAACAATCATGGATTGTATTAAGGAGTTGTTTTCATCAAATTTATCAATTCTTACATTTTGATCTTTGACATAATACGTATAATAAGAAGTGTCGTAAAAAGATGAACATACAATCTCTATGCTTCCTTCAAAAGCATCTAGAGAATTGAACATCCCTGAAAAAAGGATTACAAAACTTAACAAAAAGTTTACCATAATTCAAAAATCAATTATCTTTATAAGACCGATAAAATTAATCAGTTATATTATATTAGACTGAAAATATCTTAAAAGGTTTCAAAACTAACTAAAAAAATGGCTGATCACAATATATTAGGAAAAAAAGGAGAAGAATTGGCAAAACAATTTTTGCTTGAAAATGCTTATAGGATAAGGCATTTAAACTGGAGATATAAAAAAACGGAGATTGATATTATTGCGGAAAAGAATAACCTTTTGGTGGTTGTGGAAGTTAAGACGAGAACGAATGATTATTTCGAGAATCCCAAAGAGGCTGTAACGCTTAAGAAGCAGAAAAATATTATAGATACAACAGAAGCTTATATCGAGAATTTTAATGTTGATTTAGAAGTGCGATTTGATATAATTAGCATAACTTTTGAAAATGGGCAAGAGAAAATTGAGCATATTCAAGATGCTTTTCAAGCAGGATTATATTAAAAATCAGAAATTATGAATATTGAAGATGTACGAGAATATTGTCTTTCTAAAAAAGGGGTTACAGAAGGATTTCCATTTAATGACACAGCTTTAGTTTTTAAAGTTGCTGAAAAAATGTTTGCACTACTTGATTTAACAGAAGATAGTAGAGGAATAAGTTTAAAGTGTGACCCTGAATTGGCAATTGAGCTACGTGAACAATTTTCTGACGTAACTCCTGCATATCACTTTAACAAAAAACATTGGAACGGGATTAGTCTTTCAGGAAACATAAGGGATAATTTAATTAAAGAATGGATTGACCATTCATACACAATTGTTGTTAAAAGTTTGCCGAAATCAAAGCAGGCAGAATTGAAAAGTAAATAAAATTAAATATCTTTACATAAACGGATCTTACTATAAATGAAAAGATTAATCGGGTATTTTTTTCAGGGTCTATTATATATTGCTCCTCTAAGTATTACCATTTTTATATTGTATAAATCTTTTATTTATCTCGACGGATTATTTAAACCTTTCCTGCAATCATATTTGAAAATAAATATTCCCGGATTGAGCCTTGTTCTTGTGTTTCTAACGGTTGTGCTCGTAGGTTTATTAGGACAAACTATTCTTGCTCGTCCCATAAAACGTTTTGTAAATCATTTTATTAATAAAGCTCCCTTGGTTAAAGTAATTTATTCTTCAATAAGAGATTTATTATCAGCATTTGTGGGTAAAGAGAAAAAATTTAATCAACCTGTTTTAGTAAAAGTAAATACAATATCGGAGCTCGAAAAACTGGGATTTATTACACAAGAAGATGTTTCAAATTTAGGTATTGATGGCGAAAAAGTAGCAGTATACTTTCCACATTCATATAATTTCTCAGGAGAGCTATTTATAGTTCCTTCTGAACATGTTAAAAAAATTGACACTTCACCTTCGGATGTTATGAAATTTATAGTATCGGGAGGTGTTTCGGGATATAATAATGAAAAACCCATTCAAAAATGAAAACACGAAATTTATTAGCACTTTTGGTAGTATTCTTCTATTCTTTTGGTCTGTTTGCTCAGGACGAAACCGAAGGGTATAAATTTAAAGACGTAACAGATATTAAAGTTACAAATGTAAAAGATCAGCAAAGAACAGGAACCTGCTGGAGTTTTGCAACTACTTCGTTTATTGAAGCCGAACTTATCAGGATAAATAAAACAGAATATGATTTATCGGAAATGTATTTTGTTCATAATGCATATATAAACAAAGGATTAGGTTATATAAGATATCATGGTAAATTTAATTTTGGTGAAGGCGGACAGGCGCATGATGTTGTTGGTCAGATTAAAAAATATGGATTTGTAACTCAAGATGCATACCCGGGAAATATGTATGATCCCGGAAATTATTATACTAGCGAACTGGATCAGCTATTAAAAGCCATGCTCGATGTTTTAATTACCAAACCAAATAGAAAGTTAACGCCTGTTTGGTTAGATGCATATACATCTGTTTTAAATACATATTTGGGTTCTATTCCAGAAACTGTTGAGGTAGACGGAAAGAATATAAGTCCTGTAGATTTTGCAAAAAGTACAGGCTTTAATCCGGATGATTATATTGAGATAACTTCTTTTAATCATCATCCATATTATGAAAAAGTTATTTTGGAATTGCCCGATAACTGGTCGAATGATCCTTACTATAATTTGCCTCTCGATGAATTTGTGGAGATAATGAATTATGTACTGCAAGAAGGTTATACTTTTGTTTGGGATGGCGATGTTGGCTTTGAAGGTTTTTCTCACAAAAATCAGGTTGCTGTTGTTCATGAAGGCGATTTCGATTACAAAAATCCTAAGACAGAAAAAGAAATTACAGATAAATGCAGACAAAAGGAATTTGATAATTTAACCACTACCGATGATCACTTAATGCACATTACAGGTTTAGCTGAAGATCAGAACGGAACCATATATTACAAAACAAAAAACTCCTGGGGAGAAGATAGCAATGATTTTGGAGGTTATTTGTATATGTCTGAAACGTATATGAAATTGAACACCATTGCTATAATGGTTCACAAAGACGCTATTCCGAAGGAAATAAAAGAAAAGTTGGGAATAAATTAACAATAACCAATAGTCAATTATCAATTGAAAATGTTCAATTAGTATAAAAGAGATTCCCCCTTTGTAAAAGGGGGTTAGGGGGATTGCTTTAATGGCGCAAGCGTCATTGCTTGTGATATTAGGTATTTAGTAATGTATTTTATTACTTTAATGGCGCAAGCGTCTTCGCTTGTGACATTAAGTTAATGTATTTTATTAGCACAAGCGAGACGCTTGCGCTATAGGGGATTGCTTCTTTCGTTCCTCACTCGCAATGACCCTTTCTTTTATTCTGCTACAAGCAAATTGCAACCGCGAATGTCGCTGTGATCAAATCGCCCTAATACTTCAAAGCTATTGTCGGAGTTTACCTTACCTAAATCCTGTGTTTCAATAAACGAGCATGAGTTTATATTTGCAAGATCGATAATATTAATTCCACCCGATTTTCCTTTTTCGAGAAAACTAAAAGGATCATAGGTGTCACGAATTAATATTTTCATCCACGGAGGACAATGAAATTTACCACCGCCAACTGAATAGGCCTGCGATAAAAGTTCTGTCATTCCATATTCTGAATGTATGGTCTCAACTCCAAATTTCTGAGATAAATACTGGTGTAATTCTTTCTTAGTAAGTTCTTTGCGCTTTCCTTTCATGCCTCCGGTTTCAATAATTATTGTGTCGGGAATTGAAAAAGGTATTTTATCAGCCAAATCCATAAGCGCATACGAAACGCCTAACAGAATAACTTTCTGGCGCTGTTTTTTACAAAACTCCAAGGTTTGTATTAACTCAGCAAGGTTGTTTAAATAAAACCCGCTTTTACTATGATTTGATTTTTTTATTAAATCATCAACCATATATACCAACGACGAACTTTCATTTTCGAGATATCCCGGCAAAAGAGCAAGTACACAATAATTTTCGGGCTTTCCGTATTGATTCTCAAAAGCAGTTAAAAAACTTCTTTCATAAAGAGCAATATCTGTAATGAAGTGCGAGCTTCTTTGCATTCCACTTGTACCGCTGCTAAAAAAAGTTTTAACAGGCTCTTCATGTCCGGTTATAAGTTTGTGCGTTTTAAAAAACTCAATAGGTAAATAAGGAATTTTATTTAATGTATCTATCTCCGATATATTTGTTCCTAAATGAAAAAGGTATTCTTTATAAACCGGATTATTTTCTGCCTGATGATGAAATAATTTTAAAGCAAGATCAGTAAACTGATCATCGTTTTGAATAGAGAAAATATCATTTAGCGAGAAAGTGTGCATAAGATTTATTTATGCACGAAAGTTAAAATAAATTTGCCAAAACAAAGAAGGAATCTATTTAATACTTAAAGTTTTTAAAAAATAAAACTGCCGCAATTGTGCGACAGTTGGGGATGTATGGGGTGTTTTTGGAGAAACAATTATTAGAGTGCCTATAAAATATAAAAGCTGTGTTGTTCCATCCAGTCTTTTTCAACAAAGCCAGAAACACGATCAGTACTTATACAGAAATCAAATTTTTTCATCCATTCCTCAATTTCTCTTTCTTTTTCGGTAGGTTCTTGCTCAATTGTATATTCAATATTCCAAAAATCTTCGTCTAACATCCACTTTTCTATTTTTTTGGTTTCGAGACTAACATCATGTTCAATTTTAATTTTAAACATCCAGTCTTCAACTTTTTTGGTTTCTTCAAAAATTTCCGGACTGTTTAAAATTGTTAGTTTTGTATTTGATTGATATGTAGTTTTTACTTGTGTTTTATATTTAGCAGTATTTGTGTTTTTAGCTAAAAGATTTTCGAAATTGTGCTGTGCATAAACACCAAATGCGAAGCTGAAAAGAATTATAGATAAGCTTACGATTTTTACTGCTGTTGTAATAATAGATTTCATAATATATTCCTTTCTTTTAACTTATGCACTTCTGCCACAGTTAAAACACGTATTATGCCAAAATGGGTAATGTTCAGAATTACAGCGCCATAAGAAAAATATGGACACTAAAATTTTAATTGAAAATGAACGATAATAATACAGCAGTGTACGAATTTGAACAAAAAAAGGGAGACACATGTGTGCATCTCCATTTTTAATTACTAATTAGAAATTGCAGCTTGCTGCTTTATATTTCCCATTCAAATCCGTCTTTGGTATCTTTAATTGTAATGCCTTTATTAGTTAGCTCATCACGAATTTTGTCTGAAGTAGCAAAATCCTTGTTTTTCTTGGCATCCAAACGTAGGTTTAAAATGAAATCAATTAAATCTCCTGTTAATTCAGTTTCTTTAGATCCTTGAGCTTGATCTTCTTTTAATCCTATAACATCAAAAACAAAAGTTTTATATACATCCTTTAGACCTTTTAAATCTTGTTCGGTAAGTTTTTCTTTCCCATCCTTAGCAGAATTAATAATCCGAACAGCATCAAATAAATGAGCAATTAATATAGGTGTATTGAAATCGTCGTTCATTGCTTTGTAGCAATTATTTTTTAATTCTTCAATATTAACGGTAGATTCAGAATCTGCATTTAATTTATTTAATGTTTCTCCTGCCTTCATTAGCTTTTGAAAACCCTTTTCTGAAGCCTGAAGAGCTTCGTTAGAAAAATCTAAGGTGCTTCTGTAATGAGATTGAGCCATAAAAAACTTTACAACCATCGGAGAATATCCTCTTTCTAATAAAGGGTGATTTCCTGTAAATAATTCGTGAGGCAAGAACCCGTTTCCGGCACTTTTCGACATTCTTACACCATTAACTGTTAGCATATTAGTATGCATCCAATATTTTACCGGAGCTGTGTTGCTACATGCTTGCGATTGAGCAATTTCATTCGTATGATGTGTAGCTTGTAAATCCATTCCTCCACCATGTATATCAAATGTTTCTCCTAAGTATTTTTTACCCATTGCTGAACATTCAATATGCCATCCCGGGAAACCCCATCCCCAAGGCGATGGCCATTTCATAAGTGTTTCGGGCTTAGCTGTTATCCATAAAGCAAAGTCTAATCTTCCTTTTTTCTCGTCTTGACCACTAAGTTCGCGGGTTCCCTCTAAAAGGTCTTCCAGTTTTCGGTTTGTTAATTGTCCGTATTGATAATCTTTACTATATTTTTCTACATCAAAGTAAACCGTTCCATTATTTTCATATGCATAGCCCTTAGATATTATTTCTTGAATCATTTCAATTTGTTCAGAAATATGACCAGTTGCTGTTGGTTCTATGCTTGGCGATAAAGTATTGAAAATGTTCATCACATCATGAAAACCTAATGTGTATTTTTGAACAATTTCCATTGGCTCTAATTGTTCCAGTTTTGCTTTTTTTGCAAACTTATCATCTCCTTCATCTCTGTCGCCTTCTAAATGTCCTGCATCAGTTATATTGCGAACATAACGCACTTTATAACCTAATTCTAATAAGTAGCGATAAATTATATCAAAAGAAATAAAGGTTCGGCTATTTCCTAAATGTACATCGCTATATACTGTTGGTCCACAAACATATATCCCTACAAAAGGAGGATTTATAGGTTCGAAAACTTCTTTTCTTCTTTTTAGTGTATTGTAAATGTGTAAACTTGTATCCATCGTTTTTCCATTTTAAAAGCAAAATGCAAAATTACTAATAATATTGAGTTTGTGTATAATATTTAGGAGTGCAAATTAAAAAATCTAAAACAGATTGAGGATATAATCTATTTAAGATGATTGTTTTTAAGTAAACTTAACTAATTTTGTAGGTTCAATAAATTGCTATAGTTATGAGCTCTACACGACAAAATAAAATTGAAAGATTGCTTCAGCGCGATCTTGGTGATATATTTCAGAAAGGTACAAGTACCATGTTCAAGGGGAAAATGATAACCGTAACCAAGGTTAGGGTTTCTCCCGATTTATCAACTGCCAGAGTATACCTAAGTTTATTTCCTGTTCAGGAGAAAAAAGAGTTTATGGAATATATCAATGGTCTTGCCGGACAGATAAGATATGATCTTGGAAAAAGAATCAGACATCAGCTAAGAAAAGTGCCTGCGTTATCGTTCTTTATTGACGATTCATTGGACTATATTGAAAATATCGATAAATTAATAAAAGAGTAAGAATATAAAATTTGATAAATGCAATACGATTCGATTAAAAGAAGCCTTGGAAAAGAATTTAATAAAAAGCCACTTACTAGAAAGCTTTTTTATTGGCTTTTAGACTTATTATTGCTACGAACCTGGCATATAAAAAAAGCAATCAGAAAATGGGGAAAGCAATATAAAAATGGAGCAGATATATTAGACGCAGGTTCAGGCTTTGGACAATATTCTTTTTATTTATCGAAGCAATGTAAAAAGAATAGAATATTAGGCGTTGATGTAAAAACAGAACAGGTTGAGGATTGTAATAAATTTTTTAATCAGATTGGTAAATCAGAACGAGTAAAATTCGAATATGCAGATTTAACAAAATTTGAAAAAACAAAAGAATTTGACATGATATTAAGTGTTGATGTAATGGAACACATACTTGAAGATGTTGAAGTTTTTAAAAACTTTCATAAAACATTAAAAGACGACGGAATGCTTCTTATATCAACTCCTTCAGATCTGGGAGGCTCAGATGTTCACGATGAGGATGATCATTCATTTATAGACGAACATGTACGCGATGGTTATGGTGTTAGAGAGATTGAAGAAAAATTAAATAGTGCAGGATTTACAAAAGTAGAAGTAGCATATGCTTACGGAACACCAGGTAAAATCTCATGGAAACTTTCAATGAAAACACCTATTTTAATGCTAAATAAGAGCAAATTGTTTTTCATTATTTTACCTTTTTATTATATGATTACTTTCCCTATTTCGTTTGTTTTAAATTACTTTGATGTTAATATGAAGCATAAATCAGGAACAGGATTAATTGTAAAAGCATTTAAATAGCAAACCATAATAATAAAGGAACATAAATTAAAAGATGAACTTCCCTTTTTTCATATCCAGAAGATACTTAGTTGCAAAGAAATCAAAAAATGCAATTAATATTATTTCTATGATTTCAATTGTGGGAGTAACTGTAGGAACTGCAGCATTAATTGTAGTATTGTCGGTTTTTAATGGTTTCGATGGAGTTATTAAGTCAATGTATAATTCTTTTGATCCCGATTTAAAACTTACACCTGCTTCCGGGAAAGTCTTTTCTGTTAATGACGATCGTTTACAAAAAATAAGGGAGCACGAAGCAGTGTATGATATAGCTGAATCGCTTGAGGATGATGCCTTGTTACGTTATGGTGATCAGCAGTATCCGGCAATAATTAAAGGTGTAAGTGATAACTTCGTGGATATATCGGGAGTAGATACAATGCTTGTAGTTGGTGAGTTTATCTTAAAACACAAGAATAATCCTTATGCTGTGGTTGGGCAAGGCGTTGCACATTTCCTCTCTTTAAATATTAACTACATCGATCCTTTGGTTATATACGTTTTAAAAAGAGATGCCAAAGTTTCAATGAATCCTGAGCAAATATTTAACAGAAACTATATTTTTCCTTCAGCGGTTTTTGGTATTCAGCAAGAATTTGATACAAAATATGTAATTGTACCCTTAGACTTTGCAAAAGATCTATTTGATTATCAGAATGAGTTAAGTGCATTTGAGATTAAGCTAAAACCGGGTTTTAATCTTAAAAAGGCTCAGAATGAAATAACTGAAATTGCAGGAGCCGGTTATCTGGTTCAGAACCGTTATCAACAACACGAAACTTTTTACAAAATAATGAAATCAGAGAAGTTTTATATTTTCCTGATACTAACATTCATTCTTATTATAGCATCCTTTAATATTGTAGGCTCTCTAACAATGCTTATTATTGAAAAGAAGGAAGATATTGCCACCTTTAGGAGTCTTGGTGCAGATTTAAAAACAATAAGAAGTATTTTCTTTATTGAAGGATGGTTAATAACAATTGTTGGTGCAGTTTTAGGATTAATTTTCGGAGGTTTTATTTGTTGGTTACAAATAGAATTTGGATTTGTTCGCTTACAAGGTGCTGGATCATTCATAATTGATGCATATCCGGTAAAATTAATATGGACTGATTTTGTTTTAATTCTTATAACGGTTGCATTCATAGGATATTTGGCAGCATGGTATCCTGTACGCTACATTACAAAACGGTTTGTTATTCAGAGCGTTAGCTAAGTCCTCGATTAAGTTTTTGTTTAATACAAATTCATAAGTTATTAACAATTAGGGAGTTTTTCTTTTTTAAATATTTATTTAAATGTTAATAAAAAATCAGGTCTAAGCACAGTGTTATTAATATTTTTGAAACAAAAACCCTGCTCAGACCGTAAAAAAATATTAACATTGCATGTATTTTATTAACAATTGGTCAAAAATCTTAACTTGTGTTAAAAAATATGAGACATATTATTTTATTATTCCTGACCGCATTTATTACGTTCGCGACAATAAATGAGGGTAATTCTCAAAATAGATATTGGGTAAACGGAACAGGATCCTGGGACGAAACAAATCATTGGTCTGAAACTTCTGGCGGTAAGCCAGGTGCTTCAGTTCCAACTGAAAATGATAATGTAATTTTCGATGATAATTCATTTTTGAATAGTAACGAATTTGTTCAAATCAAAAAGCAAGCTTCTTGTAAGGATTTTAGATGGGAGGTTAAAGAATCTGGAATTACATTAAAAAGTGGGTCTTTTCTATTTAAAAGTGTAACAAGTGCAGAAATTAATATTTACGGATCTGCTACAATAAATAATAATTTAAAAAATGAATATTATGGTGATATTGTTTTTAAAGGAAACAATGAATCATCTGTAAATATAAATTCAGAACTTAATAGTAATCTGATTTTCAATAGTGAAAACGGAAAATGGCAATTTGATTCAGAATTAAAAACTTCAGGTGATATAAATTTAATCTCAGGAGATCTGGATTTAAATGATAAAAATATTGAATGTAATACATTCCAGGGAAGTGGAACAGAAAAACGTTCTGTAGATCTTGGAAACTCTATAATAACAGCTAATAAATGGGATTTTGAAATTACAGAAAATCTTAATTATACAGGTGAAGATTTTTTAATATCTCTAAAAACAGATAATTTAAAAACAAATTTAATTTCAGGAGACCTTCCTGTTAGAGTAGAAAAGGCGGGCTCAAAAGCGAGTTTTGTTGTTCATGCGTTTGTAATAACAGATGCTACTTGTTATGGAGGAAGCGATGCTGAGTTTACTATGTCTGTAACAGGTGGAACAAAACCATATACTTATACTTTAAGAAATAATAGTACATTAGTAACTCTTACCGAAGAAACATACGATACAATCTGGACTTTTACCGGTTTAACTGCTGATAATTATAATGCTGGAGTTATAGATGATGGTGGTTTTAGTTTTGGAGGCCCTTATGATATTGGAGAACCTGATAAATTAAAAGCATTAGCACCGTCTGTTACTAATCCACTTTCATGTTACGATGGAAGTGACGGAGAAATTACTGCAAATCCAGATGGAGGAACTGCACCATATACTTTTCAGTGGTATGAGTACGTGGGTCCTTTACCAACAGATTTTATTGCTATTCCGGGTCCTCAGGGAACCGATCAGGCTTTAAGCGGTATTCCTCGAGGAATTTATAGAGTAGTAATAAACGATGTAAACGATTGTGGTATTCTTGGAGATGTATTTGTTGATTTCCCGTTTATTAAACCACCAAGAACTGATTTGGAAATTCCTCCACAAATAACTTTCGATATTTATAGTTTTGATGAAGAATGTGATGGAGCATCAGATGGAACAATTGATATTTCCGCTTCAGGAGGTACAGGAGATATGGACTATTATCTATACGGACAAACAGTAGGAGATACTGTTCCCTTACTACCGCCTCCTTATGATGAGGATGGTTCATTTACAGGATTGCCAGCTCAGACATACGAAACCTATGCAATTGATGCGAATGGTTGTAGAATGCAAGGTAATGATATAACTATAACCAATTATGCTGCACCAACAGTTGATGCAGGAAGCAATGAAGAAACCTGTGAAGAAGTGCCGTTTGATTTGGCAACAGCCACAACACCGGCTTCAGCAAACAACGAAAGTAGTTTATTGTGGGACGATGGAGGAGCTCCAGGAGATTTTGATATTGCAACAATTATTGACCCAATTTATACACCTGCTGTAGGACAGACAGGTCCGGTAACATTAACATTAACAGCTTATGGAAATGGAAGTTGTGCCAGTGTTAATGATAATATGATATTAACAATAAAAGCAAATTCTATAGCACCTACATCAGCAACTGTAGACAATAATAATTTTTGTCCGGGAGATTTTGCTAACATAACTTTATCATATGTAGGCGGTACTTTAGGAACAGGAGCTACAGCAGAATGGTATTCTGATGATCTTTTTACTGTTCCGGTAGGATCAGGTCAGGATTTAACAATACCGACACCTGCAGCAACAACAACTTATTATGTTCGTTTTGAGGGAGATTGTAACAATACAACAGCCGTTTCAATTTTAGTAACTATAAAAACATTATCATCCGCACCAACAGTAATAAATTCCAGTAATGCTAACTTCTGTCCAGGTAATTCAACTGATTTAACAGTTCAAGGAGGATCTCTTGGAACAGGAGCAACATGGGAATGGTATAGCGGAAGTTGTGGAGGCACACCGGTAGGAACTGGAGCAGGAATTACTGTTTCACCAGCTGTAACAACCACTTATTATGTTCGTGCAGAAGGAGATTGTAATACAACTGCCTGTGCCAATATAACAGTAACAGTAAAAGATGCATCTGTTGCGCCGACTGGAGCAACGGCCAATCGTGACAATTACTGTCCTGGTGATTTTGTAAATGTCATGTTAAGATATGTAGGAGGAACTTTAGGAACTGGAGCTACAGCAGAATGGTATTCTGATGAATTTTTTACAATCCCTGTAGGTTCAGGTCAGAATTTAGTAATAGCTGCACCGATAGTAACAACAACTTACTATGTACGTTTTGAAGGCGATTGTAATAATACTACAGCAGCTTCAGTAACAGTAACAGTTAAGACAGAATCAACAGATCCAACAGTAATAAATACAGACAATGATAATTTCTGTCCGGGAGAATCTGCAAACTTAACAGTTCAAGATGGATCTTTAGGAACAGGAGCAACATGGGAATGGTATAGTGGAACTTGCGGAGGAGTTTCTGCAGGATCAGGACCAACATTAAATGTATCGCCGGTAGTAACCACAACATATTATGTGCTTGCCGATGGAGATTGCAATACAACAGCATGCGCAAGTATAACATTAACAGTAAATACAGTTTCAATTGCTCCGGGTAGTATAAGTACAGATGCTGATAATTTTTGTCCGGGTACATCTGCAAATTTAACCGTAAATGGGGGTTCTTTAGGATTAGGAGCAACATGGGAATGGTATAGTGGAACTTGCGGAGGTACATCAGAAGGAACGGGTGTTGGTATTAGTGTATCACCAACAGTAACTACAACATATTTTGTGCGCGCTGAAGGAACTTGTAACACCACTGCCTGTGCAAGTCTACTTATAACGGTAAAAACAGAGTCTGTTGCACCAACGTCAGCAACTGTAGATAATAATAATTTTTGTCCAGGCGATTTCGCTAACATAACTTTATCATATGTAGGCGGTACTTTAGGAACAGGAGCAACAGCAGAATGGTATTCTGATGAATTTTTTACTATTCCAGTAGGTTCAGGTCAGGATTTAACTATAGCAGCCCCAGCAACTACAACAACCTATTATGTTCGTTTTGAGGGTGATTGTAATAATACAACAGGAGCTTCAATAGAAGTTGTAATATTTACAGAATCAAATGATCCGACAGGAATTAATTCAAGTAATACCAACTTCTGTCCTGGTAGTTCAACCGATTTAACAGTTCAAGGAGGATCACTTGGAACAGGAGCAACATGGGAGTGGTATAGCGGAAGTTGTGGAGGCACAGCTGAAGGTACTGGATTAACTATAAATGTTTCTCCGGCAGTAACAACTACTTATTATGTACGTGCAGAAGGAACTTGTAACACTACAGCTTGTTTTAATTTAACGGTAGTAGTAAAAACAGAATCTACAGCACCAACATCAGCTACAGTAGATAATAATAATTTCTGTCCAGGAGACTTTGCTAACATAACTTTATCATATGTTGGTGGTACATTGGGCGATGGAGCAACAGCAGAATGGTATTCTGATGAATTTTTCACTGTTCCAGTAGGTTCAGGTCAAGATTTAACATTAGTAGCTCCTGCAACCACCACCACTTATTATGTTCGATTCGAAGGTGATTGTAATAACACAACAGGAGTTTCAATTGAAGTTGTAATAAAAACAGAATCTACTGCTCCAACAGGCGCAACTGTAAATAATAATAACTTCTGTGATGGAGCTTTTGCAAATATAACTCTTTCATATACTGGAGGAACATTAGGAACAGGCGCTACAGCGGAATGGTATTCTGATATATTTTTTACTGTTCCTGTAGGATCAGGACAGGATTTAACAATACCAGCTCCTGCGGTAACAACAACCTATTATGTTCGTTTTGAGGGCGATTGTAATAATACTACAGCTGCAAGTGTTTTGGTAACCATATTCCAGAATCCTGTAGTAGATATATTGCCAGCAGAACCAGTAGTAACATGTACCAATGTTGATTTAGCTCTTGACGGGAATACAACAGGTGGAGCCTTACCATTTGCTTCTGAAGTATGGACTGGTGCTGATTTAACTCCTTTAAGCGATCCTAATATTGAGGAACCAACATTTAACACTTCTACTCCTGGCTCTTATAGTTTTACTTATACTGTAATTGACGCTAATAATTGTACAGATAATGATAATGTAACTATTACTGTTAATCAATCTGCGTATGCTTATGCTGGAGCCGACACATTGTTATGTTATGGTTCAGACTATTTAGTTCCAGATGCAGATACATTAAATTGTGCAGGCGTAAACTGGACTACTGACGGAGGAGATGGAGGATATTATGGTACAAATACCTTGATAAATCCGACGTATACACCGGGCCCTGGTGATTTAATTAACGGATATGTTAAATTAGTTTTATCAGCAACAGGACTTGCACCGTGTGGAAATACTACGGATACTGTTTTGGTAACTTATTTACCTGATTTAGTTCTTTCTATTGGGAAGCCAACACCATTTTTAATTGATGCAACTACGGTTGATTCGCGTACTCACATTGATGTATATGCAAAAATTAAAAATCATTGGTATACAAAAACAATAGCTGTTTCTCTTGTTGCTCCGGATAATTCAGTTGTTGAATTGAAACCGCCTTGTGCTGCAGTATTTGGACCATCTTGGGAAGATAGTGCAACTTATAAGTTTTATAATGATGCTGAAGACACATCAGCAGTTGCTGTAATTGACGAATGCGATGCAGCATCCGGAAGATATGAATTTTCAGGAGACTGGAAAACTGATCTTGAAGGACAAGATCCGGCTAATGGTGCTTGGAGAATTCGAATAACAGATACATGGGGGTGGGGTTCTCCTGGAATTTTGGAAGAAGCAACCATAACTTTTTCTGATTATAATGATATAAGTTTGGTTTATGAATCTGTATTATATGCCGATTCATCAATTAATTTACCAATTAATGAAAAAATAGGAGCAGGACCGGATGCTATTACTGATTATGCATTACCAATTACAGGATTAACAACATCTTGTTTTGGATTGTGCGATGCAACAGCAATTGCAACAGCAACTGGAGGACAGGGTAATTATACTTATGAATGGAGTACTATGAGTGATTTCGACCTTTACCCTGATAGTATATTTGAAACTAATGATACAGTGGATTTGTGTGCCGGAACATACTACGTTAAAGTAACAGACGGGCATTTATGCTGGAAAATTGATTCTGTTGTTGTTAGTGAACCTGATGAAATAGTAATTACAGACAGTTATGTTAAGGATGTTTCATGTAATGGAGGAACTACAGGTGAAATAATGCTTAAATTTACCGGTGGATCAGGAAACCTTAAATATTCGCATAACTTAGCAGATTGGTATAATAGTGGGGATACAATAAAAAATCTTCCTCCTGATATTTATACTTTAACTATTCGTGATTTTCTATTAGGTTGTGAAAAAGAAACAGAAATAACAATAAATGAGCCTGGTGCAATAGATCCTAATTTTGCTATAACGCCGATTTCTTGCTTTGGATTTACAAATGGGGAAATTACCTCAACACCGACAAATGGTGCCTCACCATACGATTTCGCATGGAGTACTGGTTTTATTGAAAATGGGGTAAATACTTCTACTATATCTTCTTTAAGTGCCGGATTATATACAGTAACAATTACTGATGCCAACTTATGTGAGTTAATTGATGACGCTACAGTTGCCACGGCCCCAGACGCATTGGATATTGTTGGATACCCCAGAAATAAACGTTGTATTGCATGTGATTCAAGGGATCTATTAAATTCAATGGGTAGAATAATTGTGGATATTGTGGGTGGAACAGAACCTTTCACTTATACTTGGACAGGACCTGCCGGATTTACTCCTGTTAATAATGATACTATTTTGTATCTTGAAGATGGGACATATAACTTAACTGTTACAGATGGGGGATTATGTACTAGAATGTTTAGTGCGACATTAACTGAAGATAATTCTGATGATATTCTTTCTTACGATGTTGAATTTAAAGATGAGTCTGTTTGCTGGAATGATAGTGTTGAAATAAAATCATCTTTTACTGGTCCGGCAGATACTTTATTTTTAAAGATTTTTAATGAAGAAACAAAAAGGGCAACAAATAGATATAAGAAAGTTTTTGGTAACCCATATACAGCATTAATAGATATTGATGGAACTTCAACCTTCCAGATAATACGTATAATGAACGATTATTGTAAAGCTGATTTTGCTGACGATGTTACTGTGACCTATTTCCCCAATTTTAATTTGGATATTCTTGACGGTGAGGATGGTAATGCCTTAGATGATACAATCTATTTAAAAGGAGCAACAAAAGGAGTATTAAGTGCCTATGTTTTAGATCCAACAGGAATTACTTTTGAATGGCTTGAGTCTGATGAGCCAATAGGATCTTCTAATGTTCAAACGCTTTCAATAAGCCCAGATTCTTCAGCTTATTATAAGGTAATTGCAACTTCTGATGATGACTGTATAGATACATCAAGAATATATCTTGAATTTATTCCGGCAATAACGCCAAATGATGGATTCTCACCGAATGATGATGGAATAAATGATTACTGGAAAATTAAGTTTATAGACAAATTCAAAAATAATATAGTAACAATTTATAACCGTTGGGGTATAAAAGTTTATGAACAAAAAGGATATAATAATGATGATGATTCCAAACGTTGGGCAGGGAAAGCTAAAAATGGTAAAGATCTTGCCAGTGGCACTTATTATTATGTCATAGTACTAAATGAAGAAGGGTTCAAACCAATTACTGGACCTGTAACAATAATCAGATAGCATGAAAAGATTGAGATTTATTATATATATTGTTTTTTTACTGGTGTTTATTAAGCCAACGAATGCACAGCAGGCGCCTTTTTATACACAATATATGTATAATGACTATTTAATTAATCCTGCTGTCGCCGGTACTTATAATTATTTTCAATTCAGGGCAAATGCGAGAATTCAGTGGATTGGCATTACTGATTCACCACGAACAATGAGTATTGCTGGTTATGGACCTTTTAAGTCAAAAGATATGGGTTATGGTGGTTATATTTATAATGATGTAACCGGGCCTGAAAGCAGAATGTCTCTTGGTGGTTCTTATGCTTATAATATTGCAATAAATGATGCATTAAGAATTTCTGGTGGATTATCATTTGGAATTATGCAATATAAGCTGGATGGTACTGTTATGAATTTTGATGATGAAATATACGACCCTGTTATGAGTAATGGGGTTGAGTCAAGAATAATTCCGGATGCGAGTGTTGGATTTTTATTGTATGAAACACGATTTTATGTTGGCATTTCCGCCCATCAACTACTTGGTAATAAGTATAATACACATGATGTGGCTGACTCTTCACAGGGAATTAGTCGTTTAACGCAGCATGTATATTTATCTGGGGGGTATAATATTCAGTTGAACCGCGAGTTTTCTATACTTCCATCAGCTTTAATAAAATATGCAGCTCCGGGCCAAATTCAGGCAGATATAAATGCAAAAGTTACCTATAATAGAATTGTATGGGGTGCATTAACATACCGGTTTGGAAGCTCTGGGTATTTTACAAGTGATGCAATAGCAATTATGGGAGGTTATAACCATGAAAATAAATTCTATATTGGTCTCGCATATGATTTAACTGTTTCCGATTTGCGAAGATATTCAAGCGGAACTATCGAGGTAATGATTGGATATAGATTTAATTCGATAAGATAAAATTAAAAATAGAATTGCTAAACCGGCTAGTAATGCCGGTTTTTTTATAAATAATAATTAAATAAACAGAATGAAAAAAACGCTCATATTACTAATTGTATTTTCTTTATTTAGCTGTAATAAGAATAAACAACCGGAATATGTTATTCCATTTGATGATATGGTTGATATTATTGTTGAAATTCATATTACAGATGGTTTATTAGCATCAAATAAAGTAAGAAGGAGTTTGGTTAAAATGGATACGACTAACTATTATGATGCATTATTAAATAATTATAATTATAAAAGACACGATTTTGATACTTCTTTGTATTACTACAGTAAAAATATTGATCAGTACGATTTAATTTACGACGAAGTCCTGAATCAGTTAAGTAAAATAGAATCAGAATTGAAAGAAAATAGGAATCGTCAGGATGTAAAAAAGGAATAAACCTAAATGAGGAGAATTGCAGCTAATTATATTTTTACTGTTGAGGGTGCCGCTCTTAAAAATGGAATTGTTGAGCTTGATGATAATGGAAAAATTCTTAAAGTAGAAGATACTAATGGTAAGTTGAAGGAATCCAGCAAGTTGGAATTCTACAACGGGATAATCACTCCTGGATTTATTAATACACACTGTCATATAGAACTATCTGAACTAAAAGATAAAATTCCACAAGGAAAGGGATTGCCAGAATTTATTAATAAGATATTTGAATACAGAAATGAAAATACTCTTGAAAATAATGATAAAGCAATTGACTTGCAAAATAGTTTAATGAGAAATGCAGGAATAGTAGCTGTGGCTGATATTTCTAATACGAATGCAAGCATTAATGTAAAAAGGAGCAGCAGCATATATTATCATACCTTTTGCGAAGTTGCTGGTACAAAAAGTAACCCAGATAAAATCTTTAATAGCCTCCAAGAACTTTTTAATGAGTTTGTGAATCAAGATTTAAGTGCATCAATTGTGCCTCATGCACCATATTCTGTGTCTTCAGGATTATTTAATAGAATTTATGAGTTTGCAGAAAAAGAGAATTCAATTTTGTCAATTCATAATCAAGAAACGGAATCCGAAAATCAGATGTTTTTAAATAAGACGGGAACTCTCGTTGATACGCTTGAAGATCTTGGAGTTGATTTAAGTAATTATAAACCTGCAGGAAGCAATTCTCTGGAATCAATTACAAAATTATTACCACGAAACAATAACATCATTTTTGTACATAATACATATTCGGAATACGAAGATGTTAGAATGGCTTCTGAGTATTTTAAGAATTCTTATTGGTGTTTATGTCCTCTTTCTAATTTGTATATTGAAAATAAATTGCCAGACCTAAACATATTTAAAGAATTTTCTAATAAAGTTACTCTCGGAACAGACAGCCTTGCATCAAATACTACTTTGTCAATTATGGAAGAAATGAAAGTGATTTCAAATAATAGCGATATTTCTTTTAGTGAATTATTAAAGTGGGCAACAATTAATGGAGCAAAGGCATTAAAACTGGATAATAAATTTGGAAGCATTAAAGAGGGAAAAACTCCAGGATTAAATCTTGTGACAGACTTTGATTTTGAAAATATGTGCTTAGCAGAAAAAAGTAAAGTAAAAGTTCTTGTTTAGTTCACACCGCTTTTTTTCAAATATTCTACAGCTTCTTTGTCGTATTTTAAAATATGCTCATCAAACCAGTCCTCAAGAAAATAATATATTTCAACGCATAAATCAGGCTTCTTTGCTTCAACATCTTTTTGAAACTGAATAATTCTATCAATAAATATATTATGCGATTTTTTATGCTGTTCAAGATTTGGATACTTACAATCTTTAAAATAGATTTCTTCTTTAATAAAATAATGATCAATAAGGTATGCTATCTGGAAAAAAATATTTGAAACATGCTCCTTACAGGAATTATTATTGATAATAATTTTTAGCTCATTTAGTATATCAAGGAATTTTTTATGTTGATTATCAATGATATTGATATCCACATTATACTCATCTTTCCACACAAAAGGCTCGTTATTTATTTTATTTCCCATGACAAAAATTATTTGATAATCTTTTACAAATTTATTTTTAAATACACGAAATAAAATGATAATTATCATTAAATCAGCACAGTATTGGTTTTAAACACTTAAACAGATCTTTTTTACACTATTTAATTTAATTCTAAATCTTAAAAAACAATATCTTTAATAACTTTATGAAATAAGGAAATGCTAAAAAAAGAACCTAAAATATTGGTTTGTCCACTAAATTGGGGCTTAGGTCATGCTACTAGAACCGTTCCCATTGTTGAGCAATTAAATATGCAAGATTTTGAGGTTTGGATTGCTGCCAGT
Organism: Bacteroidales bacterium; assembly: GCA_030637515.1. Lineage (GTDB taxonomy): Bacteria > Bacteroidota > Bacteroidia > Bacteroidales > UBA12077 > UBA12077. The sequence goes on along the minus strand of DAOWGM010000024.1, from coordinate 14,361 downwards.
GGCGATTCTCTTATTTTATTAAAAAAGCAATTTCCAAAATTGAATTACATCGATTTCCCAAACTGTAAAGTAAAGTATTCAACTTCTAATTCGCAGGTGTTTAGTTTCTTAATGGCAATTCCAAAAATAATCTTTGGAACTGTAAAAGAACACTTTCAGATTAAAAAAATTGTAAAAGATTATAATTTCAATATTGTTATATCGGATAACAGATATGGTCTTTGGAATCGATTTGCATATAATGTTTTTATTACGCACCAGCTAAATATTAAACTTCCAAATAGACTTAAGTTTTTTGAACCAATTTTAAAGACATTCGTAAGGAGGTTTATAAATAAGTATGATGAATGCTGGATTCCTGATTTTAAGGGAGAAAATAGTATCGCGGGAGAATTGGCATATCCAAGCATTCTAAAAAACCTTTATTATATAGGTTTGTTGTCACGATATAAAAACGAAAAAGAATCTGAAGAAAAGGAGATTGAAGTTTTATTTATTTTGTCTGGACCGGAACCACAAAGAACTATTTTTGAAGATTTAATTTGTGAGCAAATAGGAAATAGAAAGCAAGGTTTTGTTTTAGTGAGAGGAACAACTAAAGAAAGAAAACAAAGCTACTCTTTTCCAGTATTTGATCTTTTAGATTCTAAAGAACTCCTATCTTTAATGAATAAGGCAGAGATTATAATTTGCCGATCAGGCTACAGTACCATAATGGATCTGATAGCATTAAATAAAAAAGCATTTTTAGTTCCAACACCAGGACAGACAGAACAAGAATATCTGGCAGAAAGTTTAAAAAATAAAGGGCTTTTTAATGCAGCAAAACAAAGCGAGTTTAATATAGATATAGCAAAACAAAGTGTATATAAATTTTTTGACAATAAAAGATATGTTGCAGATAATGTCTTGAATGAAAGGATCTTGTTATTAAAAGAGAAACAAAATAACTGATGATATTATAAGACCAGTAAACCAGCCAATATAAATCTGGTATTGTTTATGTGTTTCAAGTTTTAACCTTGAATATCCAATAATTCCGGAAACGATAATAGCACCAATAATAAAATACTCGAGGTTAATTTTAAGGATGAATGAAATGGCAATTAAAGCTCCTGTTAGCCCACCGATTCCTGCCATGTGAGCACTTATCTTATATTTGAAAGAGAGTAAAAATAGTGTAAACACATTAATAGCTGCTGCTAAAACAAAAAGAACAATTGTTTGAGGAGCACCTAAGCGTCTGAGCATATAGTAACAGAAAAAATATAATATCGAAGTTACAAAAAACGGAATCAGCCTTTCTTTGTTATTTTCCATTTGTACATTTTTAATGATTTTTTGAAAAATAAAGAATGGAACAAAAGTAAGAGGCAATATGCAAGTGCTTACAAAAACTATAAGTAAAATAATTTTTTTCGCCTGAAATGGCAAGAAATCGAGAATAGAACCTGAATTAAAAAGAATTAGAATCCCTATTGAGGGAAGTAGCATGGGGTGAAATAAAATAGATAGGATTCTTGCTGAAACTTTTCCCATATTTACAATTCTTTTCTAAGTCTGGCTACAGGAATGTTTAATTGTTCTCGATATTTTGCAACAGTTCTTCTGGCAATTTTATAACCTTTTTCTTTAAGTATTTCAGTTAATTTATCATCGGTTAAAGGCTTCTTCTTTTCTTCATTTTCGATACATTCTTTCAAAATAGATTTTATTTCTCTGGTTGATACTTCTTCACCCGATTCTGTTTGCAATCCTTCAGAAAAGAAGTACTTGAGAGCATAAATTCCAAAATGTGTCTGAATGTATTTACTGTTTGCTACTCTTGAAATAGTTGAAATATCAAGGTTCGTTTTCTCTGCAATATCCTTTAAAATCATTGGTCTAAGCATCGATTCGTCACCATCCAGAAAGTACTTATATTGATATTCAATAATAGCATTCATGGTTAAGAGTAAGGTGTTTTGTCTTTGTCGTATTGCGTCAATAAACCATTTTGCCGAATCAAGTTTTTGCTTCATGAAAGTAATAGCTTCTCTATCACTTTTTGTTTTTTCTGCCTTATTTTTATTCGAATACGAATGAAGCATTTCAGTATAAGTATAACTCAATCGAAGTTCCGGAACATTTTTAGAATTTAAGGTTAATTGCAAGTCTCCTTCTTTGACTTCAAGAGTAAAATCAGGAACTAAAGTTTGAACAGATCTTGAAGAATCTGAAAAACCACTTCCCGGTTTCGGATTTAGTTTTAGAATTTCATTTATTGCAATTTTCAGCTCTTCTTCAGCAATATTTAAACGAGTAATTATTTTTTCGTAATGCTTTTTTGTAAATTCATTAAAGTAATACTTCAAGATTTTGCGAGACAGTTTTACTTTCGGTATTTCCTGATTTTTACAGTCAATTTGAAGAAGCAAACATTCTTGCAAACTTCTTGCTCCGACACCTGTGGGTTCAAGTTCCTGAACTATTCTCAGAACTTCAAGTAGTTCATCCTCATCAGTTTCAATGTTCTGAGAAAAAGCAAGATCATTTGCTATTGCTTCAAGCTTGCGTCTTACATAACCATCATCGTCTAAATTGCCAATTAAATATAAAGCAAGAATTTCCTCTTTTTCAGATAGATCTCTTAATCCAATTTGATTTTGAAGATGCTCGTGAAATGATATTCCTGTAGAAAAAGGAATATCTTCTTTTTTATCGTCTTTAGAATAATTATTTGCAGAAAGCTTATACGATGGAATATCTTCTTCGTTGATATAATCATCAAGAGAAAATTCATCAGATTCATTATCCAGATTATCTTCGGTAATTTCTTCTTCGTCGTTAGGTAAATCTTCCTCACTTGCCCCTTCTTCGAGCACAGGATTCTCCTCAAGCTCCTTTTTAATTCTTTGTTCAAGCTGAATAGTTGGAATTTCCAACAGCTTAATCATTTGAATTTGCTGGGGAGAAAGCTTTTGTAGTAACTTTTGCTGTAAACTTTGCTTTAACATGTCCTGTGCAAATAATTTCTTTAAATTTAACTAAAATTCTGCATTTTTAGGTGTTCTTGGGAATGGAATTACATCTCTAATATTCGACATTCCTGTAATAAATAAAATCAATCTTTCGAAACCAAGTCCGAATCCACTATGAGGAACAGTACCAAATTTTCTGGTTTCCAAATACCACCACATGTCTTTTTCCGGAATACCCATTTCTTTAATTCTGGAAGAAAGCTTGTCATATATTTCTTCTCTTTGCGAACCTCCAATTATTTCTCCAATTCCAGGGAAAAGAACATCCATTGCCCGAACGGTTTTTCCATCATCGTTTTGTTTCATATAAAATGCCTTGATATCTTTCGGATAATCGCTTAAAATTACTGGCTTTTTATAATGTTTTTCAACTAAGTAACGCTCATGTTCCGATTGTAAGTCAATTCCCCATTCAACCGGAAATTGAAACTTGCCTTTTTTCGCTGGTTTTGAATTCTTAAGAACATCAATAGCTTCTGTATATGATAATCTAACAAAATCGCTATCAACAATAAATTGAAGTTTCTCGATTAATGGCATTTCTGATCGTTCATTCTGAGGTTTCGATTTTTCATCTTCCAATAGCCTCTTTTCGAGGAATGATAGATCGTCAATACAATTATCTAAGGCATATTTAACTACATACTTAAGCATTTCTTCTGCCAAGTCCATATTGTCATTAATATCATGAAAAGCCATTTCTGGTTCAATCATCCAAAATTCAGCTAAATGTCTCGGTGTATTAGAGTTTTCTGCTCTAAAAGTCGGCCCGAATGTATATACATTTGATAATGCCATTGCACCTAATTCTGCTTCCAATTGACCCGATACTGTAAGATTTGTTTCCTTCCCAAAAAAGTCTTCAGAGTAATCTATTTTACCTTCTTTTGTTTTTGGTGGATTTTCAGGATCTAAAGTTGAAACACGGAACATTTCTCCAGCTCCTTCAGCATCCGATCCGGTAACAATAGGAGTATGTAAGTAGTAAAAGTTTCTATCATTAAAAAAATTGTGAATAGCAAACGCCATTGCATGTCGAATTCTAAAGATAGCACCAAAAGTGTTTGTTCGGAATCTTAAGTGAGCAATTTCTCTTAAAAATTCAAGTGTATGTCCTTTTTTCTGTAAAGGATATGTTTCAGTGTCGGCAGTTCCATAAATTTCAATTTCTTGAGCCTGTATTTCAACGCTTTGTCCTTGACCCATCGATTTAACAAGAGTACCATTAACACTTAGGCTAGCTCCTGTGGTAATATTTTTAACCTGATTTTCGTCGAAATTAGCAATATCAATTACAACCTGAATATTATTAATAGTTGATCCATCGTTTAATGCAACAAATGCAACTTGTTTATTCCCTCTTTTGGTTCTTACCCAACCTTTCGCATTTACCTGTCTGTCAGCTTCTTCCGACAATAGCAAATCTTTGATAAAGCTTCTTCTTAATTCCATAATAATATTTAATGTGTTATTTGCACAAAAATAGTATTTTTCATATGATAAAATACACTAATCCTTTCATATATTACTGAAAAAGCAAGAAAGAAACTTGATTTTATCTTCATAATTTTGTATATTATAAAAAATTGAATTCTTAGCCAGAACTCTTTATTACACAGTTGAGTTAAGGCCAATAAGCAATCTAACTATTTTAATAAAAGTAACTATGGAAAAATGGACCATCAATATCAATGTCTTCGAAAATAAGGAAAGTAATGATAAGTTGAAGCTTGTAATAAACGACATTGTAGAAGAATTTACTAAATTAATTCCTGCAGGTCCACCATTGGGATATAAACCAATTGAAATTGTTAATGATGAAATTTCAGGACCAACATTTTTCTGGCCACTGGGACGAGATTTTTATAAAATTGCGTTAAATGTTACGGATCTAAATTATAATCAGATAGCATTTCAGTTTTCTCAGGAGCTTTGTAGGATATATTGTGATCCACGGATGAGAAGTTGGTTTATCCAGTTATTAAGCCATGTGTTTGCGTTATATGCACTTGACTTTTTAGGTCAAAAGTGGGAAGATAATCCACCAAATAAAGAACTTGAAGAGTATTGGTATAATTTCGATTCGTACAAAAGTAATTTATTAGGAGCAGCCTTTAGTAAAGTAGATATTGTAAAATATCAGGTTGCTAATGAATGGGTGCAGTATCAGGTAAATAAATTACGTAAGAACGATAAGATTAATCGTGGTAAATTACTAATAATTGCTTATGAACTGCTGCCATTGTTTAAAGATTATCCAGAGAGTTGGCAAATGATGCCATATGTTGGTAAATGTTCTGTTCCTCCACCTCCTGAAAATCCTGAGGAGATTGTAAGCGACAGAAGTACTGTACCTAACTTTGATAAATTACATAAAGAAATACCCGAAAATCTTGAAGGTTTTATTAATAAATTTTATGAGAAAACAGGAGCTAGAGAGTTAATTTGATTCTATTCCTGATTGCTGCTATTGCTCCTTTTTTAATAACTTTAAAATCTTGAGTTATGGAAGAAAAATTAATAACAATTGCAGTTCATAATTATGCAAGAGCAGAAATTTTAAGAACGAGACTGGAAGCCGAAGGGGTTGAATGTTATTTAAAAAATATAAATTTGATTCATTCGGTTATTTCAGGAGGAGTTAAGGTTCGAGTTAATTCCAAAGACCTCGAAAAAGCCTTGAGAATTGTCGAGAAAGTAAGCGAGCAGTTCAGAGAAGAATATCAGGACGAAGCCAGTATCACTATCCGAAATGTTCAACGTATATTAGTTCCCATTGATTTTAGCGATTATTCTGTAAACGCCTGTCGATATGCAATAGGATTGGCTGAAAAATTGAATGCTGAGATTAAACTTATGCACGTTTATTATAATCCAGTTGTAAATTCTATGCCCATAACCGATACATATTATTATCAGGTAAATATGGATGAAATAATTAGAGAAATAGAATTGAGGGCAAAAAGTAGTATGGAGGAATTTTATAAAGATATTAAGGAGAAGATAGAAAGAGATAAAATTGAAGGTGTAAAAATAGATTATGCTTTGACGCGGGGAATAGCAAGCGAAGAAATTATTTTAAAAAGCAAGGAATATAATCCTGATGTTATAATAATTGGAACGAGAGGTCAGGGTGAGGGAGCGAATGATTTGATAGGTAGTGTAGCGGCTAAAATTATTGATGACACAAAAGTGCCGGTACTCGTAATTCCAGAAGATTCTTTATATAAAGGAATTGCTACAATAAATATTATGTATGCTACAGATTTTGATGATTCTGATTTTAATGCAATAAAAAAACTTATGAATATTATGTCTCCCTTTGATATTCGCTTGTATTGTGTACACATAGGATCACAAGATTCAATTGTTTGGGATAAAGCAAAAATGGCTGGATTAAAAGAAAAGTTATATGATCAATATAAGGATTATGATATTGAGTGCAGTTTGATTGAAGAAAAGGATTTTATGAAAGGGGTTCAGGAGTTTATTCGAGAAAAGAACATTGATATAATTTCAATGGTTACACATAAACGAAATTTAATATCTAAGCTTTTAAATCCAAGTTATACCAGAAAGGTTCTATTTCATACAAGCATTCCGTTCTTGGTTTTTCATTCTGATAGATAATTGCACAGTGTTTCTGCAATCTTGAGGTCAATTTTGGTGGTGATTTTAATGTTTTCAATATTTCCTGGAACAAGGTTAATTTTTATGCCGAATTTTTCCACAATACTTGCGTCATCAGTAAAAAACTCCTCCCATTCCTGTTCGTAAGCTTTTTTAATTATTCTGCAATCAAAAGCTTGCGGTGTTTGAATAAGCTTATATTTATTTCGGTCAACAGGTTTGTTTAAACCGGAATCAACAAGCCGAACAGAATCAACAATGTCAATATATGGAATGGCATTTCCGTTTATAGAGGCAATTTCAAAAACCATATCAATTGTAGCCTGATTAACTAAAGGTCGTACACCATCGTGTACAGCAATTATTCCAGAGTTTCCGGTTTTTTCAAGCGCGTTTTTAACGGAATGATATCGGGTTTGACCTCCTTTTACAATTGTATGATTTACAGTAAACTTGTATTCCTGGCATAAACCTTCCCATTCAGAAATTTGATTTTCCGGAAGGGCAATGATTATTTCTATTGACGAATCATATTCGTAGAAAGCACGAATACTTTTCATCAGAATAATATCATTATTTATTTTTAAAAACTGCTTAGGAATCGAACTTCCCATTCTTTGTCCCGATCCACCCGCAACTATAATAACAAAACGTTTCACTTTTTACAGATTTAATAACCAAAGGTATAAATAAATTGCTGGCAATTCAATTAAATAAGACGTGTATTAAATAAGCTTCTTTTTGAATAAAGAGGAAAATAGTTGGTAAAAGCTTTTTTATTTAAAAATACATTATATCTTTACATACCAAATGGTCGGTCTTTATGAATACTACAAAAGAACATATAATTTTAACGTCTTTCAAGCTTTTTATTCAAAAAGGGTTTAAAGAGGTAACAATGAGTATGCTTGTTAAAGCAACTGGTTTGTCTAAAGGAGCATTTTATCATTATTTTGAAAACAAGGAACAACTGTTTATAGAAACATTAGATAATTTGTTTTTTTCAATTGCACCATTTAATGAAGAAATGATAATAAACCCAAAGGTTTCGTTTTTCGATTATATGCAAATGTATATTGATAATGTGAAAAAGATGGCTCAAATGATTACTAATTATTTGGGAAATGAAGCTTCAGGAATGGGTTATTACCGTCTTATGTTAGATGTAGCAAATTATGCTCCAGAATTTCATAAAAAAATTGAAAAATCAAATGATAACGAACTTGCGTTTTGGAAAAGAATAGTAGAAAATGGGGTTAAAAGCGGTGAATTAAGAGAAGATCTTGATCAGGAACTTATAGCAAATCAGTTTCAGTGGATTCAGGATGGAATTGCTTTAAACTCAATTTTCTCTGGCAGCTTGGAGCCTATGTTTAAAAATTTAGAAAAAGTTTTTAGTCAACTATATTCTTTAATTAAGAAATAATTTTTTTATACAGATACATACCAAATGGTTGGTTTAAATCTTATGCTTGGAATTGTTAAAGGCTAAAACAGCTAATATAAAAGGAAAGTTTTTTTTGTATAACAACAGACCGAACGGTCGGAATAAAAACTAAGATTATGAAAAATACAGAAGAAAGATTAAGAAAAGTATTGATAGAGTTTGGTATCGATCAAGAAAGTGTGTCTAAGGACTCAGACTATTATTTTGATTTAAATCTCGACATGTTAGATTTACTTCGCGTAGCGAGTAAAATACGAAAAGAATTCAGGGTTAGTATTCCTGATAATGAGATATTCAGGATGGAGCGCATTTCGGATACCATTTATTTTATAGAGCAAAAGCCTGAGTTTGTTAGCTCATGTTGTTAAGCATTTTAGAAACAGAATAAAATTAAAAAAGGATGAAAAGGATTTTTGCTTTATATAAGATTCCGATGATTGCTTTGGCTATAATTTTCATTGGTGGATGTGAAGATTATTTTGAATATAGCCCATATGCTGCAAATGTTAAAGATTCATACAAGAATCTTGACGAAAAAAATATGAATAAATTATTGAGTAATAACAATGAAACAAGTGAAGAAATAAAATTTGCTGTATTGGCAGATTCCCATTATGATTATCATGAACTGGACGAGGCTTTAGTAAACATAAATTCAATAGAAGATATTGACTTTGTATTAGTTAACGGTGATATTGCAGATCATGGATATTTAAAAGAATACGAACTATTTCATGAAAAAATGAAAAGGTTAAATATGCCTTATTTAACAGTAATTGGTAATCATGATTATAGATCTAACGGAATAGATATATATACGGAAATGTATGGAGAACCTAATAAAAGCTTTATATTCAAGAATAATCTGTTTGTTCTTTTTGATGATGTTTTTTGGGAAAGTAACAAGATGCCCGATATGGATTGGCTTGAAAAAGAATTAAAGTATAGCAATCAATACAATAATTGTTTTGTATTTGCGCATATACCCCCATATAGTGATCAGTTTACAAAGGAAAGAGGAAGCAATTATGAACAATTAATGGATACTTACAATGTTGATTTATCAATCCATGGACACGTACATGAATATATTTATGATGATAATGGTATTGGCGAAACGGACTATTTGGCTGTAGAATCCATGAAAGATAAAGAGTTTGTAATCGTAACTGTTACAGAAAATAGTTATTCTGTTAAGCGAGTAAAATATTAAGATGAAATTCGTAAAATATATAATGCTTTCTTTTTTTGCTTTTTTTTGCCCAGAAATAGTTAGTGCACAAATTGTTGAAACAGAAGTAGAAGGAAAATGGTATTTACCGGATTACATAAAAACACAATATGCTGGAAATATTGGATTTATTTCGTTTGGTCCGGGATATGAATGGTGGAAACAAAATGCACAAACCGATATTCTATATGGTTATGTGCCAGAGTTTGAGGGTGATGCAACAATTCATACCTTTACTATTAAAAATACTTTTAGATTACATGAGTTTTGTATTAAGAATAGATACAACTTAAGCCCAGTTTTAGGATTTTCTGTAAGCTTTGAACCAGGAGAAAATTCATATGCTCGAATTCCTAGCAAATATCCAGATGGTTATTACAGCCCCAATAATATTTATGGCTGTTTATTTCTTGGTGTGAAAACAAATATTACACCTAAAAAAGAGCATTACTTTTCTGCTGTTGAGCCATATTTTGAAATAAACACTTTAGCAGATTATGTTTTTTATAATATTGTCGCTCAAGAAGATAGGGAAATCAGCATATTGTCCTTTTCCTTTGGATTTAATTTATATTTTTAAATTTTTACAATTCTGCAGCAGTGTATAAAAATCGTTTTATACTTCGCTTTGGTGTTTTTTCAAATTCTTCAGGATAGATTTTAATTTTAGAGATTTGCATGTATTTAGCAAGGCTTAAGTTTACTTCTTTCTTATTTTCTTCCATTATCTTTATTAATCTTGCTTCATCAATTTTATCTCTATCTACGGTTTCTAAATCAGGATATATTAAAGCTATAAGCTTGTTGTCTTTCTCAATTACAACCGATTCTTGAATGTACATTAAGTTATTTAGCTTGGCTTCAACTTCTTCAGGGTAAATGTTTTCACCCGAAGGACCCAGAATCATACTTTTATTTCGCCCTTTAATAAAAATGTAATCTTCTTCATCAATTATTCCTAAGTCGCCAGTATGCAACCAACCTTCCTTATCAATAGCCTGTTCTGTTGCTTCTACATTTTTATAATAACCATACATCAGGTTTTCGCCACGAACCATAATTTCTCCTACTTCATTATAAGGATCTTCAGAATCAATTTTAACTTCCAGGGTGTCGACTAATTTTCCTGCAGAACCTATTTTAGCTTTATCCCAATTAGCATAACTAATTAATGGACCACATTCTGTCATTCCGTATCCAATAGTAAAGTTGAAATCTATTTTCTTTAAAAATAATTCTACATCTTTGTTTAGAGCAGCTCCACCAATTATAACTTCTTTAAAATTTCCTCCAAATACATCTGTAAGTTTCTTTTTAACTTTTGAATAAATTGCTTTATCAATAAAAGGAACACTTAGAAGAAGTTTCATTGATGTTTTATCTAATAAAGGAATAATTTGTTTCTTATATATTTTTTCCAGAATTAACGGAACGCTAATTACAATAGTTGGTTTTACCTCTTGAAATGCTTGAATAATTATTTTTGGTGATGGTGTTCGTGTTAAAAAATGAATATGACATCCTATTGTAAATGGCCACAAAAACTCAAAGGCACAACCAAAAGTATGCGCTAAAGGTAGAAACGACACCACATTGTCGCCTGGATCAAGAGGTAAGTTATTACGTGCATAACGAATATTTGCTGCTAAACTATTTAAAGGAAGAACAACCCCTTTTGAAAAACCGGTTGTTCCGGATGTATAATTTAAAACTCCTACTTCTTCGTTGGAAACTTCATCGAAATTAAGTTTCTCAGCTGTTATTCCATCTGCATATAAATCTTTATATAAGGAGTCAAGTTTATTATAGATATTTTTAATATTCTCACTTTTACCTTCAATAAGAAGTTTATAATCTGTAAGTGAGAATATAGCTCTTAAATTGGGCATGCTTTTTTCGTCAAGATTCTCCCATATGGAATCACCTGCAAATAAAACAACAGAGTCAGAATGACTTACAATATGATGAACATCATCAGGTAAAAAGTCTGGAAGAACAGGAACTACTGTTGCTCCATATGATATTATAGCCAGATAAGTTATGGCCCAGTTGGCTGAGTTTTTTCCAATTAAGGCAATTTTATCGTCCTTTTTAACCTCACATTCTTCGAACATGATGTGAATTTTGGCAATTTTTCTTGCTACATCACTATATTTATAACTTTCTCCCTGATAATCTGATAAAGCCGGAAGATCCCAGTTCTCTTTTAAACTGGTTTCGATATACTTAATAAAATTTTCTGGTATCATAGCTTAAATTTTAAGTGAGAACCAACCAGTAAACTTAAAAAATATATAGCTATTTTCAAACAGATAACTATGTGTATTTCTTATCAAACAATATATGCTTGCTAACTGTTATATCCTTATTTAGAATGTAAAATACTGATATAATAATATAAACAGAAGATTATTTTTATAATTTTGTTGCTTAATAAGAAATCGGGGATGATGGATAAAAAAGAACAAGCAAAAGAATTAACCGAAAAGTTAAAAGATAAATCACCTGAAGAGGTTTTAAAATATTTTATTGATAAATGTGACAATAAAGTTGGTTTTGCTTCTAGTATGGGCGCAGAAGATCAGGTTCTGACCGATATGATTTGCAAAATCAATAAAAATGCAACAATTTTCACTTTAGATACAGGAAGACTTTTTCCCGAAACATATGATCTGATTGCAAAAACCAGCGAACATTATGGAATAAAGATTAAAGTGTTTTTTCCTGATCATATAAAAGTTGAAGAAATGGTTCAAGAAAAAGGAATCAATCATTTTTATAAAAGTATTGAAAACCGTGAACGATGCTGTTATCTGAGAAAGAAAGAACCTTTACACCGTGCTTTTAAAGGATTAGAAGCATGGATTTGTGGTTTGCGAAAAGATCAATCAATTACACGCTTTGACAATCAATTGGTCGAGTGGGATGAGCAACATGGTTTATTTAAAATTAATCCTTTAATTGATTGGACTGAAGATATGGTTTGGGATTATATAAAAAAGAATAATATTCCTTACAATGAATTGCATGATAAAGGATTTCCAAGTATTGGTTGCCAGCCTTGTACAAGAGCAATTAAACCCGGCGAAGATGTTCGTGCCGGACGTTGGTGGTGGGAACAACCCGAAAAACGCGAATGTGGATTGCATAACAGATTTGAAAAGGAATAATCGAGCATCGGATTAAAATGAAAAAGACCAAATTATCATCAAAAAAGTTAAAACTTTTAAGTAATAAATTGCTTAAATTAAGGAGTAAATTCTTAAATTACTGAAAATTTAGAAAAAGGATTTAATTATATTTTCATCCACACTAAAATAGTTTAATTTGTTGCGATTAGTTAAAATATTATCTTTTGTAAGCTTGTTTTTAACTTGTAACATTTCTTATAGTGAAGATTTTTTCGAAAAAAATGAGACAAATAAAATAGATAGTATATTAAGTGCCATAAAGCAATCCCAAAATGAAAAAGAGATACTAAAAAGCCTCAATTATCTTTCTTCACTATATGCTGGTAAGGAGAATTTCGATTCAGCTCATCTTGTTATTGATTCAGCTATAACAATAGCAAAAAAATCAGAGGACAAATACTTTATAGCCAAAACGATAGGTCTGAAAGGCAAGTTATACCGTCAAGCTGGGAAATTTGAAAATTCTTTGGAAACATTACTGAAAGCATATGATTTAGCAAAAAAGATTAATGAAAAGGAAATCATTATGATTGTTTCTAATAATTTAGGTGTTACATACAGACGATTGGCTGAAGATAACAAAGCGCTTGAATATCATTTAGAAGCACTCCAGCTTGCAGAGGAACTTGTCGATTTAAAGAATATTGCTGTTGCTTCAAATAGCATAGGAATTATTTATACTTATCAAGGAAATTACGATGAAGCTTTACCTTATTATTATAAAGCCCTTGAATTAGAACAAAAAAGGAATAATTATATTGGCATTGCTATTAATTATAATTCAATAGCCTGGATTTATGAACTTAAAGAGGATTATAAGAAAGCAATTGAATTTTATAAAAAATCGTTGGATGCGAACATCAAAAATAATAATGAAAAAGGAATAGTAATTTGTTATAGTGATTTAGGAAAAGTTTATCATACAATAGGAGAGTATGCTTTATCACTGGAGTATTATAAAAAAACATTAACCGTGAATGAAAAGCTTGGCGATAAAAGATATATCGCAAGAAGCTATATTTATATTGGGGAAACTTATAGAGACTTGGGAAATTATTCGCAATCGCTTAATAATTTGGAAAAGGGATTAAAATATGCCCAACAAGTAAATTCCAAAAGATTGCTCATGCAAGCATATGAACAGTTGTCGCTTACATTTGAAAAAACAAATGTGGAAAAAAAGGCTTTGTCGAATTATAAATTTTTTAATGTTTATAAGGATAGTGTTTTCAATGAAGAAAAAAGCAATCAGATTATAGAGATGCAAACACGATATGAGACAAATAAGAAAGAACAAGAAAATGCTCTATTAAAAAACAAAAACAGTCTTAATGAAGCACAAATACAGCGCCAACGCATTGTTGTTTTTTCAATTATATCGTTTCTTATATTAATTACCATTTTAGTGCTTGTATTATTGAATAGCAGGCGTAAACAAAAAAAGGCAATTGTATTACTGGGAAAACAAAATAATGAAATCCGTAAACAAAAAGAAGAAATACAAAATCAGGCATTTGATCTTAAAAAGGCAATTAATACAAAAAATCGTTTTTTCTCTATCATAGCTCACGACTTGATTAGTCCTTTTAATACTCTAATTGGGTATAGCGGAATGTTAAAATCAAATCTTAATGAAGTAAGCAAAGAAGAAATTAATGAATATGCTGATTTAATTTATCAAAGATCAAATGAAACACACGAACTTTTAATTAACCTGCTTGAATGGTCTTTGTCACAAACACAAGGAATAGGATACGAACCGCAGGAAGTTGAAATTAAGAAATTAATTAAGGAAAAAATAAGCTTACAAAAAGGACAGGCAAAAGAAAAATCTATTACACT
>DAOWGM010000041.1 GCA_030637515.1 Bacteroidales bacterium | reverse complement strand
CCAGATCCAGAATGTACACTTGATATAATACAAAATAAAGCACGCGAAGTAAAAATTAATGCGGCAGTTTCGAATTCGTTTGGTTTTGGGGGACAAAATGGGGTGTTGGTTTTCTCAAAAGCTTAACTTGAGATAAACATAAAAAAGTGTCAACCTATTTTAGCATGACGCACTTTTTTGCATGAAGCACAACGGTCCGCAGTTAAGCTATCGTGCGGGTTTTCGCAGTGTTTCATTGTCCACCGTTGGACAACTTTACTAAGATAATATTTTGTCAGCGAACCACCAACTTAGCGAAGCGTTCTCATGAGCGCAGCGAATAAACCCCGCATGTAGTTTGAACAAGTGTTAGCGGTAGTTATTTTTTGATTTTTACATAAATGTGTTTAATGTGTTTATTTTCAACTTCTCTTTCATCAATTTCAAAATGTTCATCAAGGGATTTTATTAATGGTGTCAATTTTTGGAATCCATAATTTCTGGGGTCAAAATCAGGCTTTTTCTTAATAATCAGTGCACCTACTTCTGCAAGGAAAGCCCATCCATTATCATCTGCAATGTCTTCAACTGTAGATTTTAATAGTTTAATAAATTCATTATCAATAGCATCAATCTCTGCTGTCTGAACTGGTGTAGTAGTTGTTGTAGTGGTAGTTCGAGTGCTTGTTGCTGTTGTTGATATCTCTTTATTTCCTATTATCTCAATGTAAATGAACTTATCACATGCCACAATAAATGGGTTTGGAGTTTTCTTTTCACCTATTCCAATTACAATCATTCCAGATTCTCTCAGTCTGATCGCTAAACGAGTAAAGTCACTGTCGCTTGATACAAGACAAAATCCATCAATTTTCTCACTATGCAAAATGTCCATTGCATCAATAATCATAGCAGAGTCTGTGGCATTTTTACCAGTAGTGTAACTATATTGCTGAATTGGGGTTATTGCATGCTCTAATAGAGCAGGTTTCCATCCAGAAACAGTAGGTTTAGTCCAATCACCGTATATTCGTTTTATTGTTGGTAACCCCAGTTTTGCAATCTCGTCAAGCATCCCTTTTATATTTGAATATGGAATATTGTCCGCATCAATAAGGACAGCTAATTTCAGATCATTTTTATCTTTCATTATTTTGTTGTTTAGTAATTACCGCTAACTTGTACTCCTTAATCGTTGCATGAAGTTAGTAAAAAAATGAACAAAAATACAAAAACCCCCAAATTACTGGTGATGTGATGTTGTGTAGTGCAATTTTAAAAAATCACATGAATTTCTGTCAAGAGTTGAATAATAGTTCATGATGTAGCTCCACAACTTCCTTATACTTTATTTTTCCGGCATCAGAAAGAAATGATTTGTTTACGAACAAAAGCATATCCTCTTTAGCTGCTCGAAATTCTTTTTCTATTTGGAGTAATATCCTGTCTCTTACATTTAATCTTTTACCCAATTCAAGGAAGTCTCCAATTTTATAATTGTAGGTTTTAGTTAGTAAATTTAGCTTTGTTCTCTCCATTTCTTTGAACAAGTTCATTGCTATTTTCGAGTCATTGATGTGAAGCTTTGTGTTCATTAAATCATATGAAGGAGACAATAACATATCACCATCAGCTGATTCCAAAAGAGAAAGGTTTTTTAAGTGAGCATCTCCATTACCTGTAAGGAAATTAAAAACAAGAATTCGAATGAATCTTATTTGATCTGCAGGATTAAGTCTATTCCCTACATCTTCGTAAGTAAACGAATTATACTTATAAAGTCCATGGTCATTTGTGCCTGGAGTAGCATTTAATACAGAGACAAAATCTTCCTGACCCAATGCGTTGCCTTCTTTATCTCTATCAAATCTTCTTGTAAGATAAGCTGGCTCCCCGTTAGCAAATTTTACTAACCCGCATTTTGCTGTTGAGATATTGAACAACTGGTTAGCCATAGTCATGGTCAAATGTTCATTTGCCGGAGAATCAATGTGTAAAGTTCTCCTTGAATCCAAAAATGGCTTAATAATATACATTGATTCTATATCCCTGTTTGGAGCTAAAAGATTATTTTTATCTCTTCCAACAAACCCTTTAGGTTGTACTCCTGAAATGCTAAATCCTGCAGGCAGTCCCATAATTCGATCTTGAATATCGTTCCAATTAAATTCAAGTTGGCAGGAAACCTTAGACCGGTCAAACAATTTGCTTTCACACGCTGAGCAAAAGCCATCAATATTTTCCTTTAAGCATCCGTTACAGTTGGTCATTATTCTTCTATTATTTTAATTGTAATTGCACCTATAGTATCTTTTTCGCATGTATATATTAGCAGATTCCAATCATCATTGGTATCAATTCCTAATGCCTTGCATTGCAATTCTCGATTAAATCCTTCACTCAATATTGATTGAAAATTTGCAAACAATCTGTCTGAGATAAATTCTTTTTGAGATTTAGGCATATTAACCGATATAGGAAAAGTGTTTTCATTTGATATGAATTCATCTTCATACTCAAAATGATACCCATATTCATCTCTCCAGAGCACACCTGCATTGTGTTTCCCTTTATAAATTACTCTTAACTTCATCTATCATTTTTTTACTTCAACTAAAATTTCAAGATTTAAAAAATAAAAAATCTCATTTAGAGTCTCGAATGATGGGTTTGCCTTTCCACTCTCTATCTGCGATAAAGTTACAACTGACAATCCAGTATAGTCTGCAAGTTGAGCCTGTGGCATAGACATTATCTTCCTTCTTCCCTTTACTTTTTGACCTAATTCTTTTTTAGTCATCTTCCTTACTTTAATTATATTTAAAATATTACAACAAATATATACAAAATCACTATCAATGACAATAATATTTTATTATATTTAAATAATTTCATCAAAAGGGACTCTCCTTACCTTGTACGTCAAAATACTTTAAATATATTTAAAGTAAATTCCTTTCAAGAAGTTTATATCAAACGATTATAGATTCTATAAAACTCATTCTATTTGCTTTGATAATGCAATTCATTATGGGGTACCCAACTTATTAATATAAATACTTTCTCTGTTTTTATATTCAATAAACTGTTACATGAAGTTAGTAAAAGAATGAACAGAAACGATATGAATTTGGTAAAAAGCAAGTTCTATTTTTTCTGTTTAAGTATACGAAAGAGATCTAATATTTTTTGTATAAATCTTTTTTCTTTTTTCTGAATAAAATCTAACAAGACATTCGAGAATTCAGGTGTTCGTAAATATCCAAATGATTTATGCGGATTCTTCTCATTATCGATTTCATAGTCGTTATTAACAATAAAATCAACTGCTTTTACTCCTGATTTATTCTCATTAAAATCATCCTGAAGGCTGTAGTTAATTGCAACCACATCTTCGAGATCCGAAAAATTATACCATTTTTTTACTCCTCGCGGAGTTTTTAATTTGTGGCTATCGTTTAAAACCAGTTTCTTTTCCAAAGCAATTTTACTTCTAACAAAGGGTATTCCCAGAGGAGATCCCATTGTAGCAAATGTGCTTATTTTAAGTTTCGGTAAACTGAATTTAAGAATATCAAAAGCAACTATAGACCCCATGCTATGAGCAATAAGAAAAATATCGTCATTTTGGTATTTCTTTAAAACATCGGTCACTCTATTTCTAATCTCGTCGCGTGCTAAAATAATTGTTCCATTAGATGTTATGGTATTATTTAAATAATATGCTTCCAGGTCCTTAAAATAATTATGAATTATAGTATCGGGTATAAAGGAATAATTTATAGTCATATCTTCGTTCAGAAAGATTTTATCCGCAGTCTTATCGTACCAATCCAATATTTTCTTTCTTAAATCATGATTTACAACTTTATTAACTCCTTTTGAAGGCACATACTTTTCACTTAAGTATAATAGATGTTTTTTGTCCTTTATCTTTTCATCTAAAGGCTTTTCATATAATAAATCGGCCCAGTAAATAAGTTCAAATTCAGGGAATTTAAAATTCTGATCTGTATTTGTTAAACCTTCGATCATGGATTCCTTCCACCATTTCTGAAGAACCTCTTTTGATGGTTTATTTCCTAATCCGTGAATTCCAATAATTACTTTTGCCATTTATTATCAATTCTTAAGTTCTAACTGATTTTTAATCCATTTTGCACGGTCGGTTGTAATTCCATCAACACCTGCATCAAACAAATATCTGGCTTTTTCAGGATTATTTATAGTCCAAGTGTATAATTTTAATCCGGCCGATTTAATTTTTTTTACCATTTCAGCATCAAGCACTTCTCTGGCCAGTAAGTCTAATCCGTTTATATTATTTTTAATTGCTTTTGCAATGATTTTATTAATTGACACATGCAGGAATTTGCACATTCTGCAATAATTCAAAGTTGATATCCATAAAACATCATACTGAGGAAGTTGCTTTCTGACTTCGATAATTGTTTTCAGGTTAAAACTTATTATTTCAATCTGATTTTGTTGAAGTTCAGATTTTATAATTACCTCTTTTAGAAATGGAATAATTTTTCGGCCACTTTTAATCTCAATAAGTATTCCCTTGTCTTTCGGAACTGTTTCTAAGATTTCTTTTAATGTAGGTATTTTCTCTCCTTCGTATTTCTGATTTTTATATCTACCAACATCAAGATCTTTTAATTCTGTTAGATTGGTTTTACTAATACGCCTGTTTTTCCCTGATACTCTGCGTGTATCTGAATCATGAATTACAACAATCTGATTATCTTTTGTTAAACGAATATCTACCTCAACAGCATCGGCCCCGTTTTTCCATGCAAGATTAATAGAAGAAAGTGTGTTTTCGGGAGCTTCAAATGATTCTCCCCTATGAGCAATTAAAATTTGTTTGTCCATTATTTGAGTAACAGTTACTTCTGTGAAGTTAAAATTTTACTCAATACGATCTCACTAAATCATTAAAAAATTCATGTTTAGTTTTAATAAACATGAATTAATTTAATAAGTCAAAAACAAAAATAAATTTACAGTTATAAGTATTTAAAATTATTTCGATATTGGTTGTTGTTGTGTAATACAATGTATCATTCCACCACCATAATATAAATTGCAAACATCAATTCCTATTACTTCTCGCTCGGGATAAAGATTTTGAAGTATTTCGTTTGCAACTTCATCGTTAGGATCATTATAATTTGGAACTAAAACTACTTTATTCCCAATGTAATAATTTATATAAGAGCCTTCGTATCCAATATCTTTGCCCCATTCGGTTACAACATTGTTTTGAGTTAATGGTAAACAAACATATTCGTACGCTTCTCCGTCTTTATTTTTTGCAGCAAATAAAGTTTCTATATCTTTTTGAGTAACACCCCAAGTATTTAAATCGTCTTGGTTTAAACATACAATTGTATTGGAATCGTGAAATTTTGCAAATCCATCAATGTGATAGTCAGTTATATCATCTGAATTATACACACCGTCTAACCATATAAAATTGCTTACTCCTAAATATTGGCTCAAATTATTCTCAATCTGTTCTTCCGTAAGGCCTGGATTTCTGTTTGAATTCGTAACCGAACTGCGGGTTGCCATAAATGTCCCGTTTCCGTCAATTTCAACTGCACCACCTTCAAGCACTACTGAACTCAAATCTAATCTTGCAATACCAACTTCAGAACTAACTTTTCTTGGAATAATATCACATTTTGCATATGGCATTTTATTTCCCCAACCATTAAATCCCCAGTCGGTTATAACAAGATTATCATCTTCGTCGTAAACGAATACAGGACCATTATCTCTTACCCAAAAATCATCGGTTTTATATATGTAAAAATCTACACGATTTAAAGATACTCCCGCATTAGTCAAGACATTGATAATATGTGATTTTTCAATTATGTTATATGCAATAATATGCACATTTTCGCCTTTTACTAATCCCCTTGTCATTTCTATCCATACTGGTTCAATTTCCTCTTTATATCCTACACCATAAGTATAATTATGAGGCCATTGCAACCATGTTCCTTCATGTTCAGCAATCTCTTCGGGCATTGTATAATTCTTTGTAGGATCAGCATCAGTTGAATCATTTTGGCTAATTGAATCATTTGGATTAATTGAATCTTTAGGATTAATAGATTCTTTTGAGCACCCTGCCATTGCTACAACAATACCTAATATACTGATACAAGTCATGATTTTTACTTTTTTCATCTTACTGCTATTTTATAAATCCGTTTTGATTAAAATTATTACATGCAAATATCCACACTTGTGTAAAATAAATTGTCCAAACCAATCGGAAAGGACAAACTTGTAATCACAAAAAAATCTAAGGTGTAGATAATCTCACACTTACTAATGTTATTATTTTGAACTGGAATTTCTATACTGAGTAGGAGAAACTTTAAAATACTTTTTGAAAGTATTATAAAATGATGATTTGGAATTAAATCCGACTTCAAATGCAATTCCCAGTATGGTTAAATGCTGATATTTTGAATCGATGAGCATTTTTCTGGCAGCTTCAACTCTATATGAATTAATAAAATCAAAGAAATTTTGATCAAGCTTTTCATTTATAACCTGTGAAAGATGATGTGTTGAAACTGATAATTCATCAGCAATATCTCTTAATTTGAGATTTTCATTGGTGTAAAGTTTTTTGGTTTCCATGATATGCAGAAGACTATTGAGGTATTCTTCTGCTTTTTCCGCAGGAAGTTTAGATTTAATGTACTTTTCTGTATTTTCTACAGGAGTTAATTGTTCTTGTTGGTTTTGAAATTCTATTGAATCTTTCTGAGAAAATATAACTGGTTGTTTTAATCCTTTATATCCTATAATATAAATAAGTATAGAAAATGAGAAAAGAATGATTGGAACAGAAGTTTCAAAATTTACAAACTCAAAATACACCAACAATCCCATTAGTAGACTAATAGTTGTAATAACACCCATAAATACTGCTATATTCCTCAACCATCTTAAATTTATTTTATCGATAAAAGAATATATTTTCTTAATATCTATTCTATATCTTTTTAATAAAAATAAGGTAGTAATGATATATATAATTTCATAAACACAACTTATTAGCCAGATTATATCCCGTATAGTGAAATTAATTATTGGGTTATTATCAGTTGACGTTTCTAACAGAATACCTTCTGCTAATAGTTTTGTTTCTGAGTCTTGAACATATATTGTTGGAATATAAATAAGAACGATTAATATGGCCGGAATAAAATGAAGTATCATATTCCACTTGAAATCTCTTTGGGGATAAATCAGAAAGTAAGCATATAGAAATAACAATGGACCATATAAATATAATATCGGATCAATAATGCCGATAAAGTATGGGAATTTTGATGCAAAGGGGGTTGAATAAAAAACTTCTAAAGCCAGATCAATTGTTGCAAACAATATATGAAAAGCTAAAAATATATTTGCTTTTTTGTTACTGCTTTTATTGGAAATTAAAAATACAAACAGGATTATTCCCTGAATAACTGCAGCTAATATCAGTATTTGCCATATTGAAAAAATCGAATCTAATATCATAGCGAACTACTAAATTATACAAAATCTTTAAGCTTGATTATTATCTTATACAAATCTATTCATTTCAGAATGAATATTATATTTAAATTTCATTCAATTTTGCACTTTTAATTTATTATTAGTTTATTGTTAAACATTATTAAATTATAATAGTCATATATAAAATTTTAATATAAATCCAATATGAAAAAACTAAACTTAATCCTTATTCTGACAATTCTTGTACAATTATCATGGGCTCAAAAATCTATTGAAATAAATTCGTGGAAAGTTACAAGCCCTCAAAAAATAAATATGCCTGCATTTTCGGATGTTAAGAATATAGATGGTAAAATATTTGAAGCTGCTGAATTACTAAAAAGCTCTAATATAGAATTAAGCAGCAAATCTTTGCAGTGGCAAAATATTGAAATTAGTGCCGATAGTCTAATATGGAGTCAGACTGAAGAAAATAGCTTGGTATTGCTAAAAAGTTATTTGTCAGTTGACCGATGGACAAAAGGATCTTTGTATATAACCTTAAATGCATTTTACGAAGTTTATCTTGATAATAAGCTCATTAATACAAAAAAGAATGCTGATTTAAGTGCTAATGTTATTGAGGTTAAACTTAATCAGGGAAATCATTCATTAGTAATTAAGCTAATTACTTCAGATAAAAATTTTAAATTTCAATCTGAATTTACTTATGACGAAGCGTTTTCTGATTGCAATGCAACAGCAAGTTTAAATCCAAAACATTTCGTTACAATCAATGATGTATTAGAAGGTAATAATATTTCTTCAACTCAAATTTCAGCTTCCGGTAAATATGCTTTAAATAGTTATTCGGAAGTAATGAATGGTAGCGGAAAAAGTAAAAGATATACTGAAATATACGATCTCGAAAATCAAAAGAATTTAACTGTACTACGTAATAAAAATATTTCAAGCCTAAAATGGCTGCCTAATTCTGAAAAAATCTCGTATGTAAGCAATTTCGGAGGAAAATCTGAAATATTTGTTTACGATATTCAAACAGGTGAAGAAACATCTATCGTAAACAATTTGGAGAATTTTTCAGATTACACTTGGTCTCCTATTGAAAATTATATTATTTGGTCTGAAAGTATTACAGCTAAAAAACCTGGAAATTTAAAACGCATTTATGCTTCCGATGACCGTTTACCTTATTTCAGAAATCGTTCACTTTTGCACATAATAAATGTAGTTTCAGGAAAAACTATGCAACTAACTTCAGGAAATTTATCAGCAGATCTTGAAGATATAAAACCTAACGGATCAAAAATTCTTTTTTCAACTTCACGCATGGATTACTCTGAGGTTCCATTTCGAAAACAAAATTTATACGAAATGGATATTAAGACTTTTGATTTAACAACAGTATGGGAAAACAAAATTTATAGTGGAAGTTGTCAGTATTCTCCGGATGGAACACAACTTTTAGTTCAAGGTGCAGCTGAATGTTTTGGTGATATTGGTGTTAAAGTTAGCGAAGGAAGAATTCCGAATAGCTACGACGAGCAACTTTATTTTTATGATTTAGCAAGCAAAAATGTAGAAACCATTACAAGGGACTTTGACCCTGCGGTAAATTCTGCAAAATGGATCTCAGACAATACTATTTATATTGATGTAACCGACAGAGACTACGGAAATCTTTATGAGTACAATATTAAATCAAAAAGTTTTAGCAAAATAAACTTATCAGTTGAAGTATTAAGTAGAATTAGTTATGCTAAAAAGAAACCGATTGCTCTTTACATCGGAACAAGCATATCTACACCTAAGAAACTTTATGCAATTGATCTGAAAAAGAAAACAAACACACAGATTTCATTTCCTCAGAAAGAAAAATTTGATGATATACAATTTGGTAAAACTGAACCTTGGAACTTTGTAAATAAAAGTGGAACAACAATATACGGACGAATATATTATCCACCATTTTACGATGAATCAAAAAGATATCCTGTAATCGTGAATTTCTATGGAGGTACATCTCCTATCGAAAGATCTTTTGGGGGACGATATCCAGTTAACGTATATACAGCAGCAGGCTACATTATATATGTTCTACAGCCAGCTGGTGCTACTGGTTTTGGTCAGGATTTTTCTGCATTACACGTTAATGGTTGGGGTTTTGATGCTATTGATGATATTATTGACGGAACTAAAAAATTCTTAGAAGAACACTCAACTGCAGATTCAGAAAATGTTGGTTGCATCGGCGCATCTTATGGTGGTTATACAACTATGTTAATTCAGACGCGAACTGATATTTTTAAAACTGCAATATCTCATGCAGGAATTAGTGGACTAACAAGTTATTGGGGAGAAGGATATTGGGGTTATACATACAGTACTGGTGCTACAAAAAACAGTTACCCTTGGAACAGAAAAGATATTTATGTAGAAAATAGTCCTGTTTACAATGCTGATAAATTTCAAAACTCAATTCTATTATTACATGGAACAGATGATACCAATGTTCCGGTTGGTGAAAGTTTACAGTATTATACTGCTTTAAATTTGTTAGGAAAAGATGTTGAAATGGTATTAGTTGATGGTCAGAATCATCATATTCTTGATTATAAAAAGAGAATTGAGTGGCATCATACTATTATGTCGTGGTTTGATAAGAAATTGAAAGATCAGCCTCAACAATGGAATGATTTGTATCCTGAAAAGAATTTGTAATTAAATTGCAAGCAAATAAAAAAGATGATCAAATGATCATCTTTTTTATTTCAGATTCTTCGCTATGCTCAGAATGACTTATAGTTAAGAAGTAAAGTTGTCTATCCTTCGATAAACTCAGGATGACAACTAATATAATTTGTCACACTGAGCCTGTCGAAGTGTTAACAAATTATATTTGGACCGTTTCTTTTTATTTATACTGGTTTGGAGTTTATTTCTATTTGGCCAATTAAGCGATCATAGCCTCCGCGAAAATCATGATAATACACATAAATAATATATGAGTTCTCGGTTTGAGCATGATTACCTTCAATATACGTAAAATCAGGCTTGCCTTTTTCCAATAAAGCATACTGATAATTATAATAACCTTGCTTTATTAACATACGACCTTCATAAGCTTTTTGCTCAAAATTATACGTCATTTTATTCCCCTCGGCAAATTCATAATTGCTCAAGGCTCCCCAAATATAAATATCTCCTAGTTGCATTGGGACATCCATATTCAGAGTAAAATAAACCCAGCAATAATCTGCTTCTGTCTCAGGATATTGGCTTTGAGAAGCATCTATTTTAAATAATCCGTTTAAATCAGATTTATAGATATAATCGTCGAAAGACCGATCTTTATTTGCAAGCAACTGAAAATGATATTCGTAATTAAGAAAATTAATATTTATGATATTTTCACCTGCGTGATGTATATTTTTAATGTTAAAATGATGGAATTCGTTTCCACCTTTCAATTTTAATGAAGTGAAATTATTATAGGTAAATTCTTTTTGATTTATCATATCAGGTTTTTCTGGTTTTAAAGTTTCAAACCTGTTTCTATTTTTAATTACTTCGATCTTTATATTCTGCGTAATATCATAAAACTCATTTTCGAAATAATCAACTACAATTTCAAGCTCCTGATCGTTATAAAAATACGAACCTTGATTCATATTTCTAACTAAAGCTTTAATATCTGTTTTTCTTTCAACAACCCTGAATTGTTTATTTATGAGGATTTTTTCAGGATTAGAGCTTTCAAAAACCTGAACTACATAATTACCCGAAATCATTGGACGCATATAATCGTTTGGTAATTGCAATATATAATGCGTATAATTTATTGTTGTATTAAATGATGATTGATACTCCGAAATTTGATCGTCAAAATAGCCGTCAATGTATTCACTTTTATCAAGATCAGTGAGAGTCCAGTCAGAACTACAATGGACAATGGTATATGAAAAGTCTCGGGTATCAGTATTCAGATCATCAAAACTAAGAGTTAGTTTTTTACTACTGCCCAAATCCCAAATTGGTAATGAAATATCATTATTTTCAGAATACATTAAAACGGTTTTAATATTTCTGTCGAACACTTTGTCATAAAAGGCTTCCTGACTAAAAACAGTATTAATTAAAACAGAAAACAAAATCCCTAATCCTATTTTTTTCATATAAAAATATTTGAAGTAAAGATAAAAAAATAAGCCAGCAATAATTGTGCTGGCTTTTCTTCTTAAAACAAACTGTTTTAAAAGTTTTGATTAGGTATACCTGTATATTTAATCTTCTTTCTGATACAAATGAATTCCAAACGGATTTTTAATGTGCTCACGCATTAGTTTAGCCTCATTCTCAGTTAATTCCAGTTCATTTTTTATAACATCTCCTGATGAAATAATTCCCACTAAATTATTTGATTCATCAATAATTGGAATATGACGTATTCTCTTCTCTGTCATTACATTTCTTAGATACTTTGTATCATCATCCATTTTCCCAATAATCAATTGATCTTTTGGAGTCATTAAATTTTCAATCTTTTGTTCAGTTAACGCAATTCCGGAATTATAACATTTATAAAGGATATCTCTTTCTGAAAGGATTCCTACAATTTCATCATCATTATTTATTACAAGTAAAGATCCTACTTTTAAATCATCTAATCGTGCAATTGCATCATATGCCGATGTACTTTGTTTTACCGTATAAACTTTATGATTACCCTGATCCTTTTTTTTATTTAAAATTTCTTTTACTAACATAGCCGTTTGATATTTAATGTTTACAAAGTAAAAGTAATAATTTATTCACAACAAATCAATATATGCAGATAATTAAATATTATCCATCCTGATTAATAAATTTATCTATTCCGATTGCAGCCCTATGACCATTGGCTATACCATGAATTACATCTGGCCCCTGAATAATATCTCCACCAATAAATAACCATTTTGCTCCTGTTTGGAAATAGTCATTAACCTGTATTCTTCCTCGCTGATCAAACTCAATCTGATCACGAGTTTCTTTGTTAATATATTCTATGTCCATTCCCTGTCCGATAGATTCAATTATACTATCAGCCTCAAAGAATTTAGTATTCGATTCATCAAATTTTGGATTAAATCGTCCATCCTCATCAAACACAGAAACACATTTCTGAACATGTAATCCTTTAATCTTACCATTTTCAATTTCGATTGATGTTGGCCCCCAACCCGGATCAATTATTGCCTTTTCTTCTCTTGCCTCAACAACTTCTTCTCTATCGGCTGGCATAATATCTTCTGATTCTAATGAAGTAGCAGTTACATCAACTTTTGCGAATTTATTATTTTGCAAACGAGCAAGCGAACGAGTAATATCCATTGCAACATTACCACCACCAATAACAACAATCTTTTCCGAAACATGTATTTCATTTCCAAGCGATATTTCTCTTAATAAATCAGTTGCAAAATATACATTTTCATGATCTGACCCCGGAATTCTTGTGCTTCTTCCAAGATGTAAGCCCGTACCTGCAAATACTGCATCGTTGTCTTTTCTCAGATTATCTAAAGTAATGTCAGTTCCAATATTTACATTATATTTTATTTTAACACCAAGGCTCAAAATATAATCAATATCCTTATCTATTTGATCGTAAGGTAATCTATACTCAGGAATTCCGTAACGCATCATACCACCCGCTTTTGGTAATTTCTCGTAAATAGTACAATCGTATCCTAACAAAGAGAGGTAATATGCTGCTGATAACCCAGATGCGCCAGAACCAATAATTGCTACTTTTTTACCATTATTTTCAATATTGCCTGCATTTAAAATCTCTTTATATTTCTCCGATGGATTTTGATCGGCAATATATCTTTTTAACCAACGAATTGATATTGGATCGCCTTTATGTCCAATTGAACAAACGTCTTCACATTTGTGAGTACAAATACGTCCACAGATCTCAGGTAATGGATTTGTTTAGTAAAAAATACGTAAGCCTTCTTCTAATTCATCTTTTCTAATTGCTTTGATATATTCAGGAATTCCCATATGAGCAGGACAAGTTGCTGTACAAATTCCACATTCAACACATCTGTCTGCTTCTTCTT
>DAOWGM010000112.1 GCA_030637515.1 Bacteroidales bacterium | reverse complement strand
TCTCTAACAGTTCATAATCTTCTGTCGATGGCAATGATTTGCTAACATCTGTTTTTAATTTCATAGTGGATTGAATTGAATCTTTCTTAAAACCATAATAGCTAATTATTGAATTATTACTTAGTTTCGTACCACCATTAAGTGCTGCAAAATATCTTATTACTCTTGGATCTTTTGCTTTCTGATTTCTTATTATTGATTTGAGTATTCTTGCTTTTAGTGCTTGCTCAAACTGTAATCCTGTTAATCCTTTCTGAAAAGTTGCTTTTATTTCATGTAATAGTATGAATGTTTTATTTTCCTGTTTTTTATTATAAATTGGTAGTGCTATATCGAATCTATTTTTATATTTACTGTACTTTAGTTTTATTCCTGATCTTTCATCAGTGAACCATTTCTCATTGTTTTCAAGAATTTTATTTCTGTTTTTTCTAAATGTATTTATTGTTCTTTCTTTCCAGTATTCCAATACTGTATACCATGGTGAACCTTTACTTATTGTCTGTCCTTTATTACTGCTTTGAAATGTCCACCCCACCAATTTCCATTTATTATGATCATAGATCCTAGGATAAAATATCTTGTTTCCTTCTTTTCTGATTAATTTTCCTTTATTATCCTCATAAAGTTCATCCAATGTCATTAATTGTTGGTAATTTGCAGCTACTTCGTAACTATCCATAACATAGATAATTTCATTTCGTTTTATTATCCTATTATTATTTTTCTCCTTAATTGGAACAATAAACCCAGCAGTTCCTGCAGTGGCAATTCGATTTCCATGCCTTTTTTTCACTAGATCAAATGGTTCAAGGCATTTTTGTTGAATTAGTGTTAATATATTTAATGCATAAATGTATTTCTGAAAGTTTTCAAATTGAACTTTACTTATGCAATATTTAGTCTTAAATCTATAAAACATCATCTCAAAACTATCTAAATAAGCTTTTATTCCATATTTATCTATAAGAGACATTGTACTATGTTTTTTTCTTGTAAAGCTTATGTGATTATAGTCAAAAGATAACTTATCTTGCTTAGACGTTTTTTGCTCACTAAACCAAGGATCAGCTCTTTCCCATAAACAAATTCCTTGATTAATATCATTAGACCATTTCCATTCTCCGTTTTCATTAAATTGCCATACAGTTCTTAAATTATCATTAATAATGTAAACTGCCCAATCAACTCCATATGAATTAGCTTTTTGAGCTGGTACAAATCTGATATCTGTTGCTCCCAAAAATGAAGCAATATATCCCATATGATTAAAAAATATAAAAGCCCCTAATACTTCTTGTTCTCTCTTTTTAGTGATTGTTAGTGTACCGCTTTTCAAATGCAATTGAATTTTTTTTAAGAGGATATTAGCATGCTTTTGAAAATGCTTTTGAAATAGAAGATCTCCATTACCAAATCTTAGATATATGTTTTTACAAACTGTCTTATTGTTTTCCAAAAACATATAGTTCTGTTTAATAAAATCTTTTTTCTGTTCCCTAAACCATCCATTATGACACATAAGTCCATTTTTTCCTATTATCTCCTTTATAAATGAGTGAAGAGATTTTCTTTGTTTAACCGTCAAATCTTCAAGTAAGGACTGGTAGAAATTATCCCATGTCATATTTTTTTCTTTAAGTTCAGTTTTCCAGAATATCTCTTGAAATGGTTTTTGAATTTCATTTTCATCTTCGTTGAATAGGAAATTTACCTCTAGAGGTATTGATTTAGTCATATTTTCTGTTTTCGAAACTGATTTCAACTTGCTTCTTTCTGTCAATCAATTCATTTCCTTTAATTTCTGCAATTTGTCCAACAAACAATTTACTGTTATTTTTATCTTAACTTCATTAATAAACCTCTAATATTAACAAATGTAACAATATACTACTAGTGTTTTACAACTGCTCAAATAATTTTTTATGCTTTTTATCTTCATAGTATTAATTTCAAGATTCATTTATAAAGACGGAAATTTTGATAATATATTCTTAACAAATTTTTTACTATAATTCATTTTATCAAATTCATTTCTTAAGATTGATTTCACTGTTTTATGAAGAGAAATATAGTGAATAGAATAGATACCTGAATTATAATTAGTAAGTAGTTATGTCTTAAACCAG
>DAOWGM010000079.1 GCA_030637515.1 Bacteroidales bacterium | reverse complement strand
TTCCCGTCTGAGATCTCGACCACTGAAGCAAATTTTCTAAAAGATTATAAAGTTGCTTTGATGCTTGATTCATTACATCAATAAATTCTTTACTTTCATTTTCTGAAAATACTTCAAAGTTATTTGATAAAACCTCAGTAAGATTAAGAAAACCTGCTATTGGATTTCGTAAATCGTGTGCTATTATTGAAAAGAATCTGTCTTTACTTGCATTTAAAGCTTTTAATTTCTCTCGGTGAACTTCAATTTCTTCTTTCTGAATACTAATCGTCTTTTTTGCTTTTTTCAAATCAATCATTTTTCCAAAGAGTTCAATAGTTCTTTCTCTGAATTTATGACTTGATTTTTCAAGTAATTCCTGATGCTCTTCTATCTCTTTTTGCTGCTTTCCTAACTTTTCATTTTGCTGGCTAATTGTTTTCTTTGCTTTTTTTAGATCAACTAGTTTGCCAAATAAGTCGATTGTTCTTCCACGAAACTTTTCACTTGCTTCTTCAAGTTTTTTCTGTTGTTTATCTATGCTTAAACGTTGTAACTCGAGTTCTCGAAATTGCTCAAAAATAATATCCTGAGCGTTTTCAAGATTAGCAATTTTCTTAGCAAGCTGTTCTTTCTCTTCTTGAGATTTTTTTAAAATCTCATTTAATTCCTGATTTATTGAATTAGTATCATCTTCAGTAAGATTCAACTCGTGAGGTATTTTATTTTTGCTATTATCTGAGGACATAGATATGTATTAAATGCATTTCTAATTTGAATGCAAAAAGTGGAATTATATTATTTACGTTTTAAAATAATAAATGTTTCTTTTCTGTTTTTTTCCATCCAGCCTGATAATCATAATTAACAAAAAAGATTTTTAAATCAGCCTGATAGTCATAGTCTGTAAAGAAAACTTTTTTATTTGCTTGATAATCATGATCAGTAAAATACCATAAGCCTTTATTATCTTTTGCCTGATAATCGTATTTTACTTTATAAACTAACAGGTCAGCCTGATAATCATAATCAGTAACAAAAACTTTCACATCAGCCTGATAATCATTGCTTACAGAATAAACTTTTTGTGCATTACATATTTGAAAAGATGCAAAAAGAACTATGATTGTACATAAAAGTTTTATATTCATGCTATTGAGTTTTATTTGTTAAGCTCATAAAATCATATCCACTTGGATTTTGAAATACCCTAAGTTCAAACTCAGGAACAACAGCAAAAATGTGATCAAAAATATCGGATTGTACTTCTTCAAATATTTCCCAAGCCTGCATTTTACTAAATGCATAAATCTGTATTGGTAAACCATTTTCTGTTGGTTGTAAATGACGAACAATTAAGGTGTAATTTGATTCTTTTCCATGAATTTTTGGGTGATTTTCAAGATATGTTTCAATATATTTTCTAAAAACTCCAACATTGGTTAAGTTTCTTCTGCTAACCTTATCGTTATCATCAACATTAAGTTTTTTATTATGATCTTCAATTTCAGCTTGAATTTTATTCACATAATCCTGAATCGATTTAATTTTTTTAAATTTTTCTAGCATTTCATGATCACAGAATTTCACACTTTTTAAATCTATATGAATAGATCGTGCAATACGTCTGCCTCCTGATTCTTCCATCCCTTTCCAATTTTGAAAAGATTCAGAAATCAACGAATAGGTTGGGACAGTAACAATAGTTTTATCAAAATTCTGAACTTTAACAGTATTTAAAGTTATTTCTATAACAGTTCCGTCTGCATTTTTTGAAGGCATTGTTATCCAATCTCCTGGCTTTACCATTTTATTTGCTGAAAGCTGAATTCCAGAAACAAACCCAAGAATAGTATCTTTAAATACTAAAATTAAAATAGCTGCAATTGCTCCTAAACTTGCTAATAATGTTCCAGGCGATTTTCCAAGAATTACAGAAAGAATAAATATTATTCCAAAAGCATATATAAAAATTTTAACACTTTGAATATATCCTTTTATTGGTCTTTCGTTTGAAATAGGAAGAGTCAAATAAGCATCATGCATTGCATTAAGAAATGCATCAACAACTAACATGCCAGTAAATATCATATAAATATAGGTGGCAGATTGAACAAGTGCTGCTGCTTGCGGAAAATCAACCAAGCCAATTTTAGCAAAATAGTATATAACAATTGCAGGGGCTAAATGAGATAAACGTTTAAATACTTTTCTCTGAAATAACATATCATCCCAAACATGTTTCGTCCGTTTTATTAAGTTCTGAATTATTCTGAATAGAATTTTATTGGTAATCAGGTAAACCAGATATGATAATAAAATTAGAAGTACTACAATTACTGCCGATTTAATTAGAATTGCATATTGTTCCGATAAACCCCAATTAATAAGTAATTCTTTTAGCTTTAATCCAAAATTTGAATTCATAGTCTAATTAATTTTTTGATTCATGATATTGTGTAAATTTAACAAATTAAAAAAATTAGTAATGAGATATATAATATTTTTTCTGGCAATATTTATAAGTCAGTCTTGTAAACCAAAAACAATCTTTGAAAATTATTTTGAAGAACAATCAATGCGTGTCGATTTTATCTTTATTGGAAACGCAGATTCTGAAGATATAAAATTGGTGAAAATTACAAAGGAAGCATTTTGGGCTGGCTCAAAAGTAAAATTAAAAGATGAGTTTGAATATGGCGAATATAAATTTGAAATTATTGATTTAGAAACAAAGGAATTAATATATTCTCAAGGTTTTTGTACTTTATTTGAAGAGTGGCAAACTACGTTGGAGGCTGATTCAATATATCAGGAATTTCCACAATCAATTTCATTTCCTTTACCTCAAAAACCATTTATCTGTAAAATTTATAGCAGGAGCAAAGACGGAAAGTTTGAGGAAATCTTCAATTATGAAATTGAACCTAAGCAATACTATGTTAATTTAGAAATAGCTCAATTTCCTTACACTAAAATTCTTGATAATGGTGATGCTTCAACCAAAGTTGATTTGGTATTTTTAGCAGAGGGTTATACAGTAGACGAAATGGTGAAATTTGAAGATGACTCAAAAAGATTGATCGATTATATGTTTTCTATTGAACCATATAACTCTGTTAAGGACAAATTTAACATCTGGCTCGTAAAATCTGAATCTGAAGAATCAGGTACTGATTTTCCTGGCGAGGATATTTTTAAGAATACTATTTTGAATAGTAATTTTCACACTTTTGGGAGTGAACGATATCTAACAACCAAAGATTTCTTTGCTGTGAAAGACGTGGCTTCTCTTGTTCCGTATGATGACATTTGCATACTTGTAAATTCAGAAAAATATGGTGGCGGAGGAATTTATAATCATTATTGTATAACAAGTGTTGATAACGCATTTTCGAACGAAGTATTTATACATGAATTAGGACATTCATTTACTGGCTTAGGAGATGAATATTATAATTCGTTGACAGAAGCAGATGACTTTTTTAATCTTGAAATTGAGCCATGGCAACCAAATCTAACAACTTTGGTTGAATTTGATCTAAAGTGGAAATCAATGATTAAAGAGGAAACTCCGATTCCAACTACAAGGGAAGAACAATTTGTAAATACTATTGGTGTATACGAGGGTGGAGGTTATGTAAGTAAAGGAATGTATAGTCCTTTTATTGATTGCAGAATGAAAACCAATGAAGCAAAAGGTTTTTGTCCGGTTTGTCAGGATGCAATAATGCAGATGATTTTATTAAAATCAGAATAAAAAAAGCTGCTCATTAAGAGCAGCTTTCATTCCGAATTCCTTATTCTTTACGAGCATGTTTCTTGGAAATAAAGTAATAAATAACTAAACCTATACCTCCAAATAGGAAAATCATTGATAAATAAGCTACTCCCTCGTTTATATGAGTAAATTCAGCAAGAATTTCACCCATTAAAAATCCGATTGCAATACCAATACAGAATATTCCGTATTTTAAACTTGGGGATACATTTGACTCACTATTAAAAATAGCGGCCGTTAATCCTTTTTCAATTAATGCAAGTCTTTCTTTTCTTCGTACATATAAATGAAATATTCCATAAACTACTGCGAAGAATGCTATTCCTACTAAAAATCCAAAATCGTCCATAATAAATTGTTTTAATTTAACATCGTTTTATTGCTATGACGTCATGTTTTTAATTTGGGTTACACTTGTATCAAAAAAAATTGTAAATTGATTCGATTATTATCTGTAACCTGATTAGTTTTTTTGCGTCATAGTAAAAAAGAAAAGGATTGAAAGACGATAAATATTATATTGAACGCGTTTTACAAGGTAATGTTAATGCTTTTAGTTCTTTAGTTGACAAGCATAAGGGCCTGGTATATACAATAGCATTAAGAATGTTAAAAAACCCTGAGGATGCAGAAGAGTTAGCTCAGGATACCTTTGTAAAAGCATTTAATTCATTAAAAGATTTTAAATTTGAATCAAAATTCTCGACCTGGTTATACAGAATAACGTATAATGGAGCAATTTCAAAATTGAGAAAGAAGCAGATTGAGATAGCAGATATTGAAAATGACAATCTGCCTGAACAAGAGGTTTTATCTTCTTATAATGCCATAAATGAATTAAAAAGAAACGAACAAAAATTATATATAAACCTGGCAATTGAACAATTAAAAGACGATGATGCTTTGCTTATAACAATGTATTATTTACAGGAAAGTTCAATTGAAGAAATTAGTGAAATAACTTTATTATCAATCTCTAATGTAAAAGTAAAATTACATCGGGCACGAAAACGATTTTACGATGAGCTAAAAGGTATTTTAAAAGAAGAAGTAAAAGCAATATTATGAATAGCAATAAATTAAATATCGATTCTTATACCCGTGAGTTAGTTAAAAAAGGTGGCATTGAACAACCTGGCGATAATTTTACAAAGAATGTAATGAGCCAAATATTAAAAGATCCTTCAGTAAAGTTAAACTTTGTTTCAAAGGATGATAAACAAAGTAATATTTGGTTGTTTATTGCTATAGGAGTTATGATTCTTGGTTATTCTGTTTTTTATTATGTGGAAAACGGATTTAATTTTACTTCTTTAGCCGACTCAATAGAAACTCCAGGCTATTTTAAAGTTCTCGCAAACTTTTTCTCAAATTTATTTAATGAGCTAAGCTTGTCACCTTATATATTGTTAGCAGTTATCGGTATAATTGTTTTAGTTGTTTTAGATAAAACTATAGTTCGGTATTTATATTCGATATAAAATTTTTTAAGTTGTTAATTTAAAGGTCGTATGCTTATACGACCTTTTTTTATTTTTAATTTGATCAGTAATTTTTTTAGATTTGGTACAATTTAAAATGCAAATTGTTAAACAAGTTGAACAAAACGGGGAGTAAAAAATTAATAGAAGGTATTCGTAATCAGGATAAAACAGTTCTACAGAGTTTATATGCCAATTATTTCCCTACTATTAAACGACTCGTAATTGATAATAATGGTACTGAGCAAGACGCAAAGGATGTTTTTCAAGAAAGTATTATAATAATCTACAGAAAAATTAAAGAAGGAACATTCGAGCTTACTTCTTCGTTTAAATCATATATATATTCTGTTTGTAGATTTATCTGGATAAAACAGCTGTCAAAGAATAAGGAAAATGCTGAACAGCAGAATGTATATCTTGAATATGAAGATATTGCTGAAATAAGTCCCGATGAATATCGAAAAAATGAAGAATACAAACTTTATCAGTATCATTTTAAAAGACTTGGTAAAGATTGTCAGAAGCTATTGCAATTATATTTAAAAAAGGTACCATT
Organism: Bacteroidales bacterium; assembly: GCA_030637515.1. GTDB lineage: Bacteria > Bacteroidota > Bacteroidia > Bacteroidales > UBA12077 > UBA12077. The sequence goes on along the minus strand of DAOWGM010000079.1, from coordinate 16,283 downwards.
AAAGGAAATCGCTGATGAATTAGGAATTGACAGTTTGCAATATATTAAACGAAAAAAGTATAAATGTAAAGAACAACTTATTAGGTATATTAAAAGTGATCCAAATTATAATGGGAGTGATGGAGAATAAATTTGATTTGATAGAGAAATACTTAATGAATGACATGTCGGCCGGAGAAATCAAAAAGTTTGAAAAACTGTTATTAGAAGATGCCGACCTACGAAAGGAGTTTTCGTTCAGAAGGAAGACTAATGAAGCAATTTTAGAAGATGATATTATTGAGCTAAGAGAAAGCTTAAACGAAATTACTTTAAATAAAAATAACAATGGCTTAGTTAATTTCATTGAAAGCCACAGAAAGAACTTGGCAATAGCTGCAACGATTATTATTTTAATTTCCTTGTCTTTATCATTCTTATATCCGTTCAGACAATCTTTAGATCAGTTATTTAATTCATATTATAACACATATCCTGCATTAGCAAATGTTAGATCTTTAGAAAATAATGAAGAATCCGAAGTGTTAATAAATGAGTCATTTGATTTCTATGAAAAGTACAATTACAAAAAAGCATCTGAGCTTTTTTGTGAAGTTCTAATTTTAGATAACAACAATGTAGTAGCTCAATTTTATTTGGCTTTATGTGAGCTTGAGAATAATAATTTTGATAAATCTGAAGAATATTTGTCTGGTTTAATTCAGAAAAAAGACCATCTTTTTTGGGAACAGTCACATTGGTATCTTGCAATGCTTTATTTAAAACAGAATAAAAAAGAAAAGGCAAAATCAGTATTTAAAAAAATTATTGACGAAGAAATGGTATATAAAAACGAAGCAAAGAGTATATTAAAAAAGTTAAGCTAAGATTTCCAAAAACGTTTTAGAAAGATTCCCACAGTAATTAATAAAAGAAATAATCCTGAGAATAGAATATATTTTTTATAAGGAAAGAACAAGGCTTCCTTATTTCCAATAACAACATAACCCGACCAAAAATATGGATGAGATTTAAGCTGATCGGCATTTTTTATGAAATCAATTTTGGATTGTCTTAGAGAATGAGACTTATTGTTTCCTTTCAATAAAATTGAATAAAAAGAGGTCATCAGTTTTACTCCCGAGTTATCTTCAACTGACCAAAGTGTCATTATAATAGAAGGACAGCCAGAATAAACAAATCCACGTGCCATGCTCAATACACCTTCGCCTCGGTGCATTATTCCACTTCCGCTATTACATGAGCTTAAAACTGCCATTCGTGCATTTAAATTCATATTGTAAAGCTCGAATGTATTCAGAAAACCGTCTTCAGCACTATCGTTTGTTTGTGTAAATACCATTTTTGAATACATTGGGTTTGTATCGTCTATAATGGTATGCATTGCTAAATGCAAAATGTCATAATTACAAGCTTTTTTCTTGAAATTAGCCTCACTTGCCTTATTATCAACATATACATCTCCTCCGATTAGATTTGAAATCACTTCAACTTCCTCTTTTATTCCTTTTAAAGGAAACAGTTTTTCACGATATTTCTGACGAAAAGAAAATTTTTCATTTTGGACTCCTTCAATATTTGCATAAGAAGGAGCAAATCCCGCCAATTTAATTAAGTTTTTTTCTTCTCTATTGTTTTCTTCAAATAAGAAGCTTGCTGAATATGAATAACTAAAAGTGTTGTTGTATAATAAGTAAGGTAATTTGTTATAATTTATTCGGTTGAATGTGTCTTTGTTAGTAGTTAGAACTTCAAAGGGAAGATATGCCAACTTCCCGTCAGGAATAATAATTAGTTCTTTGTTTTTTATTTTACTTTCAATTGATTTAAGTAGTTGATTATAAATATAAAAGGATGATTCATGATACTGATTGAATTCCTTATATCCATGATTTGAGAAATTATTATTCGATAATGATTGAAGCAATCTATTTAAATGATCATGAAAAATTTGGTCAATGTTTTGAACAAGAATATCGGATTCTGTTTGGTCAATTATTATCGTATAAATTTTATCATTTGTAAAGAAATACTCAATTAGGATATCTTTTCTGCTTAGTTTATTTTGAACTTCTTCAATTGTTGTGGTGTTCTTTAAATGTTTTAGAGTTTGATATTTAGTGAAGTTATTTTCAAGATAAATAGTCAGTTTATCAAATTCCTGTTTCTCCTCAAAAAGAAACTTATTCCAGTATTCTAACTTATTATTATCTGGATCTTTTTTCTTATTTTCTTCATAAATTAATTCTTCATAAGACCAGATATTCTTCTCAAGTTGTTTTTCTTTAGTAATTAAAGAATCCGGAATACCACCAATATTTAAAGCTTGAATATTTTTTAAGGCTTCAGTTAATATAGCTGATTTTCCCGATTCACTATAATTAAATGCTTTTTCAAGATATATTTCTTCTCCCGTACTTTTATATAATTTAAATGCAATTTCAAGAGCATTTGAGAATGTTTCAAACTCATTGTCAGCTAAAAAGAGTTTGCTTTCTTCACTTAAATAACCTAATCTTATTTTATCTATAGCATTAATAGCCAAATCATAAGTTGCTAAACTCAAAATGTATTTGTTCGGTTCATTATTTTTATCAGCAAGTATTGATAATGCAGTAGCTTTGTTTTTTAAGGAGCTTAATAAATGTGTTTTAGAAAGAACATTTTTAACCGATGGATTTGAATTTACATTTACATCATTAAATTCAGGTGATAAAGCAATGAGCGATTTCTGGAAATAGAATAGGGCACTATCGGTTTGGTTATTACTAAGAAAATGAACTCCTAAATCATTGTAACATCCTGATAAATTCGGGTGATTCGATCCATAATTATTTTTATAAATTTCTATCGCTGATTTGAAAAATTTAAAAGCATCTCCTTTATTATTCTGATTAGATAAGAAGTTGCCATAGTTCAGAATGTAAACTGCATTTTTAATATTTTTTTTACCAAATTCAGCTTCAATTATTGTAATTGCTTTTAAATAGTATTGTTTCGCCTGATTATACTCTCCGATTTTTTTATAACATAAAGCAAGATTACCAAAAGTAGTATAACTGGCTTTTAGATCTTTCAACTTTAAACTTTTTTTATAGTATTGAATAGCAGTAGGATAATCAATGTTTCTGCGAAAGATATTCCCAAGATTAGTATAAGTTGAAGCTATTTGATTTTTAAATCTTAAAGAATCTTTTTTAAAGATATTTAAAGCCCTTAAGTGGTAATCTTTAGCTTTAGTATAATCCTGTTGAATAAAATAAATGTTTGCTTTATTAGCATATATATAGGCTATAAAGGATTTATTACTTTTAATGGTGTAAATTCTTTCTGCATTATTATAACAACGAATTGCATCGTCATATTTTCCAAGGAGTTTATTAATAATACCTAAACTTTGGTAGGCATTTGCTAAGTTAGTATTCTCTTTTTGTGAAACACTATTATATAACTTAACAGCTTTCTGAGCAAAGAATAAAGCGCTATCCAATTTCCCTTTATTTCCATAGTAGATACCATTAATGTAGTATTTCTTTGCAATTGCAAGGGAATCAGAAATACTAAAGTTGTTTTTATCCTGAAAAGCATATGAAAGATCTGCCGATAGGAATAATAAAATAAAGAATATTTTGTACTTAATAAATTGCATTGTATAAATCTGTATACAATGTATACTTAAAAATCGCTAAAAAGTTTAAAAAAAAGCAATTAAATAATTTGTTGTAAATCAATTATTTGACTAAAAAAATGAAAAAAAGTTTAAAAAAAAATGAAAACAGGGGGTCACCTTTTTATGTTTTTCGGAATAAATAGGTGAGAAGACATTAAAAGGAACATTAAATAATATTAAAAACAGGAACCATGAAAACATTAAAAAACACATTTGGAAATAAAGAAAACAAGAAATCTATGAACAATTTCTCTGACATATTGAACATAAGTTCAATGATTTTAATTAAAGGCGGTGATGGTGATCCTGATGATGATTTATGGCCACCAACAACGGATGATGGTAATAACTGAACTATTTAAGTACTCCCTTTCGATTCAAATATACGTTCTTAAAGTGTTGATCAACTCAATATAACTATTGAGTTGATCATTTTTATCGAAATTAATTAAATCTAAAGATATGGACAACAACATTGAATTTATTGAAAAGTATATCGATGGTGAGTTAGAGGAAAATGAAATTCTAAAATTTAAAGAATTACTTTCCACTGACCATGATATAAAGCAAAATTACAAATTGAGTATGGGAATTAATAATTCCATCTTAGAAGAAGATGTAATGGTGCTTAGAGAAACTATGGATTATATGTATAATGAGGAGTTAGTTGTTAAGAGAACTCCTTCTATTTTTGCCAAAAAGAAATTTTACTATGCAGCGGCTTCAGTAGCATTGTTAATTGCAGCAGGAGGCTTAATTCAAAAAATTGCTTCTCCAGATCTGGCTACCGGTGAAGTTTTCCAAAAATATTATACTCCTTACGAAATTACAGTTACACATAGGTCTGGAAATACAGAAGTTGACAGATTGCTGCTAAATGCATTTGAAAATTACGAAGAAAAGAATTATGAACAAGCTTTAGCACTGTTTGAAGAAGTCTTAGAGACAAGAAAGAATGATATGGCTATAAATTTATATTCGGGTATTTCGTATTTAGAAGAAGAAAAATATCAAAAAGCAAAAACCTCATTTGATAATATTATCTCCGATAAGGATAATTTGTTTATTGAGCAGGCGAAATGGTATTTAGGAATGTGTTACTTAAAAACAGAAAATACTGAGAAAGCTGAAGATGTCTTTAAAGAAATAATTAAGGAAGAAAGTTATTACAAAGATGTGGCAGTTAAAGTATTAAAGGATTTAGATTATTAAATGATTTGTAAATAACATCTTATGAAGAACAGTATTAAAACCATAAACGATTTGATTTTGAAAGAGAACCATAAAAGATTAGACTCTGAAAAAGTGAGTTTTCTTTCACATGTTTCGCATGGTATTAGAACACCTCTTAATGCAATTATGGGGTATTCTAAATTATTGGTTTTAAAAGAAGATAATGAAAATAAGAAGAAAGAATATATTCAGGGAATTTTGAACGGAGGAAATCTACTTCTGCAATTCGTTGATAATATTATGGATTTATCTCAGTTTGAGGCAAAAAATTATTCTTTAAGAATCAAAAATCATGATATCAATAAGATAATATGGGATTTTACTGAAGATTTTTACAACAGAAAGGCTGAAAATAAAGACACCGATATTAACCTAATGATTGTTTGGGAATCAAAAGCTCTTGATTTTGATATAGAAACAGATGCCATTTTATTGAAGAAATCAATTCAAAGGTTAATAAACCTGATTTCGGTAAAATATCCTTTAAAAGAATTTGAGATAGGATACAGAAAATTAGTTAATAATTCAATAAGCATTTTTGTTCGTCCGGTTCTTGAAAAATTATCAGCTGATATTTTACTTGATGAGAAGCAACTCTATTCAATTGATCAGGATAATTCATTTGATTTTTTTAACTATAAAGTTCTTTTAGAATCAATATCCATGTTAGGTGGAGAATTAAATTTTGACTCTGATAATCAGGAGTATTCATTTACGATTCCTTACGATTACAATAATATTGAAAGTATAAATCAAATTTAAAAAAGTAACGATTATGAGCACATATAATATTTATATACCGACCGAAAAAGGAAAAAGAAAAGTCGATTGTAGCCAAATACTTTATGTAGAAACAAGTTTACAATTTACCAGAGCTACTTTCGTAAATAATGAAACCTTTGAAATATTGCTTACCATAAAAGAAATGGAGCATTTACTTTCTGGTCAGGGTTTTTTCAGATTTAATAATAAATATATAGTTAACTTAATATATGTTCAGATAGTATTTCCTTCAGATGCTTCAAAAGTAATTCTGGAAAATGGTAAAGAAATATTTGTTGATTATAACAAAAAAGATGAACTATTCGAAAATCTCTTACAGGTTTATGACTTACACGAATTAGTATAAGGCCCTCCTAATTTGTATACAGGTTTGTTAAGAATCAATTTATTAACCGAATAAACGATTGAATTATGGAAAATATCACTATTAATAATAAAGAAAAAGTAGACAATAAACTTGAGGAAATAGTTTTTCTGGAATCGGTAGGAAATTTTACAAGAAAATATTGTTGTAATGAGAGTGAAGGTCTGTTAGTAGTTGAGTTAAGTAGATTAGAAAACACTCTTCCCAAAGAGAAGTTTTTCAAAATTAACCAATTAAATATTATTAATGCTGATTATTTAAAACGAATTCAAGGAAGAACAATAAAAAATGTGTTGTTACACGGAGGTATTGAACTGTATATTGATCAGGATAAATACTGGGAACTTTTAAAGTTCCTTAAGCTGAAATATAATATTTGGTAGTTTCCTAAGTAGAAATTTCTACATTTCTGTAATAGTAAAATCTTATAATTGTTGGTTTCTATTATTAGAACAAAAGTATTAAATTTTCACTTTTAAAATTTAATATCTAATTTAGGCATTCAATAAAATATAATTTCAAAATGCCTTTTCCTCATTACCAACAACTCGATGCAATGGATTGCGGTCCAACATGCCTGCGCATGATCGCAAAGCACTATGGCAAAACATATTCATTACAGAATTTACGTGATAAGAGTTATATTACTCGCGAAGGTGTGTCTATGCTTGGAATAAGCGATGCCGCTGAAGCTATTGGATTTCGCTCAATGGGTGTTCGTATAACTTTTGAACAATTAATAAAAGAAGCCCCAATGCCATTTGTGGCTCATTGGAACCAGAATCATTTTGTTGTTGTTTATAAAATCACTAAAAAAAGAAATGGACAAATTTTTGTGCATGTTTCAGATCCGGCACGTGGATTAATAAAATTTACTAAAGAAGAGTTTGAAAAAGGTTGGGTTAGTACTAAAGAGGGAGGAGAAGATAAAGGTTTATGTTTATTGCTTGAAACTACACCTGAATTCTATAAAGCAGATGATGAGAAATTAAATAAATCGGGGTTTAAATTTCTATTTTCGTATTTGCAGCCTTATAAAAAAATAATTATTCAATTATTCTTGGGTTTATTACTGGGAAGTTTATTACAACTAATATTCCCTTTTTTAACTCAAAGTATTGTTGATAAAGGTATTAATACACAAGACCTAAATTTTGTTACTTTAATAATAATAGCACAATTAGTATTAATTTTTTCACGTACAATTGTTGAATTTATTCGAGGTTGGATTCTTTTGCATTTAGGTACCCGAATCAATATTTCTTTAATTTCAGATTTTTTAATCAAATTAATGAAGTTACCGGTTTCGTTTTTCGATACCAAAATGATTGGTGATTTGATTCAGCGAATTGGCGATCATAAAAGGATAGAAAATTTTCTTACTTCATCGACACTAAATATTTTATTTTCTTTCATCAACTTAATCATATTCGGGATTGTTTTACTTTATTATAGTGTAAATATTTTCTTAGTATTTTTAGTAGGAAGCATACTTTATACTGCGTGGGTTTATTTATTTATGAAAAAACGTCGCGAAATAGATAATAGACGTTTTGCACAAATGTCCGACAATCAGAGCAATGTTATTCAGTTAATAACAGGAATGCAAGAAATAAAACTGAATAATTGCGAAAAACAGAAACGTTGGGAATGGGAAAATATTCAGAGCAGGTTGTTTAAAGTAAATATGGCAAGCTTATCGTTAAACCAATATCAGCAGGCAGGTGGTGTTTTAATTAATGAAGTTAAAAATGTTATTATAACATTTATTGCTGCAAAATCAGTTATTGATGGCAATATGACCTTAGGTATGATGTTGGCAGTTCAATATATTGCGGGTCAATTGAATAGCCCGATTATTCAAATGATTGGCTTTCTGCAAACCACACAAGATGCTAAAATTAGCTTGGAGCGTTTGGGAGAAATTCATAACAAAGAAGATGAAGAATCTGATGAAGAGCCTAAGATTGATATTCTACCAGAGCAAAGAGATTTAAATATTGAAAAAGTTTCTTTCCAATACGAAGGCCCTCATTCACCTTTTGTTTTAGATAATGTGGATTTGAATATTCCTGAAAATAAAATTACGGCTATTGTTGGAACCAGTGGAAGCGGGAAAACTACTTTAATTAAATTGCTTTTGGGTTTTTATAATCCAACAAAAGGAAAAATTAACCTTGGTGATTTGTATTTAAATAATGTTAGTAACCGAATGTGGCGCGATAAGTGCGGTGTTGTAATGCAGGATGGATTTATATTTTCAGATTCAATAGCTGACAATATTGCCGTTTCAGATGAATTTCCTGATCACACGAAATTATTGCATGCTGTAAAAGTTGCAAATATTCAGGAATATATTGAGTCATTACCTTTGGGTTATAATACAAAAATTGGTCAGAACGGAGTTGGTTTAAGCCAGGGGCAAAAACAGAGAATATTAATTGCACGCGCAGTTTATAAGAATCCTGAATTTATCTTTTTTGATGAAGCCACAAATGCTTTAGATGCCAACAATGAGCTAATAATAATGGAAAATTTAGACAAGTTTTTCAAAGGAAAAACTGTTGTGGTAGTAGCGCATAGACTAAGCACAGTAAAAAATGCAGATCAAATTGTTGTTCTTGAAAAAGGTAAAATTGTTGAAAAAGGAACACATACTGAATTGTCAAAAAAGAAAGGTGCGTATTATCAGTTAGTTAAGAATCAACTCGAATTGGGTAATTAGTGATATTAATATGGATTTAAAACCTGAAGAAATAGAAAAAATTGAACTACGTAGTACGGAGGTTCAAGAAATATTAACAAGACCACCTAAATGGATTGTTAGGTGGGGGATTACAATTATCTTTATAGTAGTTTTAGTAATAATTACAGGAAGCTGGTTTTTTAAATATCCCGATATTATTTCTGCTAATATTGTTTTGACTACTGAAAATCCGCCGGCTCAGGTTATTGCAAAATCTAATGGTAAAATTCAGAATTTATTTGTTTCCGATAATGATGTGGTTATAAAGGATCAGATCCTTGGTGTTATTGAAAATCCTGCTGATTTTTTTAGCATAAAAATATTGAATGAACAACTTGATAATTTTGAAACGACATTTAAACCTGGAAGTTTATATGTAATAAATAAAGACAATTTTGAACTAGGAAATATCCAATCATATTATACTAATTTTTTCAAAAATATTGAGACTTATAATCAAATGATCAAGTTAGATTATCATGATCAAAAACTGACTCTTTATTATCAGGAAATAAAAAAATATGATTTGTATCTGAATAATTTAGAAACTCAAATGAATTTATTGAAGAATGATTTTAAGTTAACAGCCAAGCAGTTTAAGCGCGATTCATTATTATTTACTCAAAAGCTAATTTCAGATTCAGATTACGAAAAGTCAAGATCTCAGTTAATTGCAAAACAATATAGTTTTGAGCAAATTAATTCTTCAATTGCAAGTACAAATCTTCAGATAGAAAGTTTGAACCAGAGTATTTTGGAATTAAAGCTTCAAAAAGAAAGGCAAATGAACGATAATATTTCTTTAATAAAAGAGTCTTATGGAAATTTACTTGCTGCGATTGAAACATGGAAATATCAATACGTTTTAACAGCTTCAACAAATGGGAAAGTTACCTTTAATCAATTCTGGAACGAAAATCAGTCTGTGAAAGTAGGAGAAATTGTAATGACTGTTATTCCAGAAAATGAGGGCAAAATTATCGGAAAAGCACAATTAACTTTTCAGGGTGCAGGAAAAGTGAAAGAGGGGCAAAATGCAAATATCCAGTTTGCAAATTACCCTTATATGGAATTTGGAATGGTTAGAGGAGTAGTGAATACGGTTTCCTTAGCTCCTGATAATAATTATTATACAGTAGAACTAGAATTGCCTGAAGGCTTAAAAACTTTTTACGGAGTGAATCTGGATTTTAAACAGGAAATGCAGGGTGTTGCAGAAATAATTACAGAGGATAAAAGGCTTTTAGAGAGAATAATGAGACCTTTTAGATATGTGATAAATAAAAATACAAGTTTGAAAACAGACTAGTCATGCTAAGTCAACCTTTTAGTGTTTATCCTTTTAAAATTAAATCATAACAGTCTGATCAAAATGATATGATTCGATAATAAAAAAACATCCGATACTTAGTGTTATCGGATGTTAATGCTTTATAGATTAAAATGGTAAATCATCAGGCTCATCACTTGGGGTTGGCATATCATCAAGCGATGGAGGAGGAGTTGAATCATTGTTTGATTGTTGATTTAGATTCTTCTCAATTCGCCATGCATCCAAATTAGTAAAATAGTTTACTTTTCCATCTCGTTCCCACTTATTTCCTCGGATATTGAAACTTACTTTTACTTCATCATTAAGCCCAACATTCTCAACAAGATTACATCGGTCTTGTGTAAGTTGGAATTTAATATGATCAGTAAATTCCATTCCTCCGTTTGATTCTGTTCTTTCCAAAACAAATTCACGTTTTTTAAAACGATCATTAACCTGAATTGTATTGTACTTCTCTATTAATTTACCTGTTATTTCAAAACTCATTTCTAAATGTTATTCTTCGTGAATAATTATTTTTTCAATTTTATCACCAGGTGCTATTTGGTCTATAACCTCAAGCCCTTCATAAACTTTACCAAATACAGTATGGTTTCTGTCAAGGTGTGCTGTATTTTGACGACTATGACAAATAAAAAATTGTGATCCGCCGGTGTCTCTTCCAGCATGAGCCATGGATAATACTCCTTTGTCGTGAAATTGATTTTCACCATCAAGTTCACATTTAATAGAATATCCCGGTCCACCCATTCCTGTACCATCAGGACAGCCACCCTGAATTACGAAATCAGGAATAACTCTGTGAAATGTTAAACCATCATAAAAACCTTCTTCTGATAGTTTGATAAAATTAGCTACAGTTCCTGGCGCATCATTTTCAAAAAAGTTCACCTTCATGGTGCCTTTTTTAGTTATTATTTCTGCTTTTTTCATTTTATAAAATGTTTCTATTATTGAAAAGGAATTTCTTTAACTTCTTCATCAGATCCTTCAATTACCTTTATAAGTTCAACTTCAAAGATTAAAGCCATGTTAGCTTCAATTAAACCGCCCGGTCGTACACGAGTTCCATATCCTAAATTTGACGGGATGTAAAACTTGTATTTTGCACCTTCTTTCATTAACTGAATTCCTTCAGTCCAACCAGGGACTACTCTGTTTAATGCTGTTTTAAACGGTTCGCCTTTTTCAACAGAACTGTCGAAAACCGTTCCATCAATTAAAGTCCCATGGTAATGACATACAACAGTGTCAGTTGCCATTGGCGATTTTCCAGTACCTTCCTGTAATATTTCGTATTGTAAACCACTTTCGGTTACAATTATTCCTTCTTTTTCTTTATTTTCTGCTAAGAAATAAATACCAGCTTCAAGGTTCTGCTGAAGTTTTACAGTGCGTAATTTGGTAAAATATCCTTGAATATATGGAACAATTTCTTCTTCTTTCAATTTTAAATCATTTTTTTCAAAGGCATCTTTCATACCTTTAATAAAAATATCGTAATTAAGTTCTTCAAGTTGAGCTTGCTGTAAACTTTTTGTAATATTCACACCTAAAGCATAACTTAATGTATCCAATTCTGTTTCTAACTTAACATTGCTGGTGAAAGATTTACCACAAGATGATAAAAGAATGGCTATACCAGCAATAAATAATAAATTTTTAATTTTCATAATAATTATTTTTTTAAGGTTATATAATATTTATATGATGAAGTGCAAAGTTGCTTAATTTATTTTTAATAGCAAAAGGAACTATTTTAAAAAAAGTTAAATATTAGTTTTTTTTCTGCTCTAAGAACATGTCTTTTTCCATTTGGTCCAGGTAAGCGAGAAACAACAAACCCTGCATCTCTTAAATTTCTTTTTACAATTCCTTTACTGCTGTAAGTTGTTAAAATCCCATTAGGATTTAATGAATTATACACTTTTAGAAAATTTTCTTTGCTCCAAAGATTTGGTTGAGTCTCTGGTGCAAAAGCATCAAAAAAAATTAAATCGAACTTTTCTTTAAAAATATAACCATCGAAATCACTTTCTATCTTTTTTAAAATAAAATTCTTAGAAAGTTTTATTTCAGTATTCCATTGTGAGTTATGCATCTTATTAAAAATAGATAACTCATCCATTGTAAATATTTCTCTATAATCTAATCCTGATATTACTTCATGTTTTACAGGATATAGTTCTATAGCATTGTATTTGATCGTTAGATTACTCTTTATACTCTCAATGTATGTTAAAATTGCGTTTAGCCCTGTCCCAAATCCAAGTTCAAAAATGTTTAAGGTCTTTTCTTTGCAATATTTTAAACCGTTTTCAATATATACCTGCATCGATTCATTTAACGCACCGTAAGTTGAATGATAATGCTCATTAAACTCAGGAGAGAATAAAGTATTGGACCCATCAGCTGTTTTAAAAATTTCTGGCATTTTTTTATAATCTGAAAGAAATCGCTACGAAGTTACATAAAAAAAGGTTTCAGTTTTATTAAAGACTGAAGGTAATTTAGAGTCATTATGAATAATCTCCAAGTAGTTGAAATTTAATTTCATATATAAAGAAATATAACGTGCTTCGGGTTTGTGAATTGTGTAATGATATTAATATATCTTGTTAATTTAATATAAAATTACTTAATTGCCGCAACACAATTTATTAACTAAAAATAACCCTATGAAATTCAGAAAGCTTTTAACAATTGCTGCTGCTGGTGTATTTATGTTTTCAGCATGTAGTAAAGAAGAAACAAATCAGGTAGTTACAAATGAGAATCTTGTAATAGCCGAAGACGGAAGTGGTGAAATTATTGAAGGACAATATGTTGTAGTATTAAACGAGACATCTTTTAAAGCTGCAAGTGATCTTTCTTATGATGAAAAAGTAAAAGAAGTAAAAACATTTGCTGAATCAATGATTAGAACAAAATCAACAGGCGAATTTGAAGTTGGAAATGCATTTGCTGAGGCTATCAAAGGATTTAGTGTTAGAATGTCAAAAGAGGATGTTGCTAAACTGGAAGGTGATAGCAGAGTTAAGTACATTCTTCCAGACAGAATGTATATTATGAAGAAGCCAGGAACACTTCCAAATGACCCACCAGCTGAGGAGCAAGTTGTACCTTATGGTATTGCACGTGTAGGTTACGGAGATGGTGTTGGTAAAACTGCTTGGATACTTGATACTGGTATTGATTATGATCATGAAGATTTAAATGTAGATGTTGCAAGAAGTAGAACATTTGTTCGAAGCAAAAGTGCTGATGATGACAATGGACATGGTACTCATTGTGCTGGAACAGTTGCTGCTATAGATAATTCAGTTGGTGTTGTTGGTGTTGCTGCTGGTGCTACCGTTGTTGCTGTTAAGGTTCTTGACAGAAAAGGTAGTGGTGCATATTCTGGAATTATTTCTGGAATTGATTATGTAGCAAGTGCTGCTTCTTCAGGTGATGCTGCTAACATGAGTTTAGGTGGTGGTGCTTATCAAGCTATTGATGACGCCGTTTATGCTGCTTCTCAGAAAGGAATTAACTTTGCATTAGCTGCTGGAAATGAAAGTGATGATGCAAACAATCATTCTCCTGCAAGAGTTAATGGTCCTAATATTTTCACTATCTCAGCAATGGATATTAATGACGATTGGGCATATTTCTCTAACTATGGTAACCCACCAGTAGATTATTGTGAACCTGGTTATAGTATTTATTCAACTAAAAAAGGAGGTGGTTATACTACCATGAGTGGTACTTCAATGGCTGCTCCACATATGTGTGGTATCTTGCTTATGACTAATGGTAATCCAAGTAGAGATGGAACTGTTAATGGTGATCCTGATGGAAATGCAGATCCTATTGGAACAATCTAATATAAGATTTAACTTATAAAAAAGGGCCGTTTTGCGGCCCTTTTTGTTGTTATATAACTGGATGTTTTTTTAATAACTCATCAGCACTATGCATTAGAATATCAACGTACTGAGCTCTTAAGTATGCATATGGATCGTCACAATTTTTTCGGGATAATTTCCCTCTAAAATCATTAATAGTTTTATATCCTTTATTATCCATCCATTCTTCGAGCCTACTTACCATTTTTGATATATGACTAATCTTATTTTTATAAAGAGTACTTACAACCTGAACTGTATCTGCACCTGCTAATAACATTTTAATTACATCATCACCATCAAAAATTCCTGATGAACTACAAATATCAGCTTTTATATTTCCATGCAGTAAGCCTGCATAGCGAAGAGGTAATCTATGGTCACCTTTATGGCTTAAGTTAAATGGGAATATATGCTTTTCTTCATTAATATCGATTTCAGGTTCGAATAATTTATTAAATAAAACCAAGCCTCCTACCTTAACTTTATCAATCTCAGAAATAAAATTCAAAAGATTACTACAAAATGGACTTAATTTAACTGCTACAGGTATTTTAACAGCTTTCTTAACAGCTTTAATTATATCAATTTTGTTTTTTTCAACAACCTGAGCAGTGTCTTCAGGTTTCTTTTGAGTCTTATATATATTAATTTCTAAAGCATCAACTCCTGTTTCTTCAATTAACTTTGCATACTCAATCCATGTTTCTTCATAAATAGCATTTATACTTGCTATTACAGGAACCGAAGTATTTTCCTTTATTCTCTTAAGATGTAATAAAAATTCTTTTGGTCCGGCATGCTTCATTTCTGGATACATTCTTGACATTTCAGCATTTCGGTCGTTATAAGCAGTCATGCTTTCATCAAAGTCAGCAGATTCGAAATTAACCTGCTCTTCAAATAGTGATTTGTAGACAATAGCTCCTATCCCCGCTTCCTCCATAGCTTTCACATTTTCGATTTTCATTGCAAGGTTGCATGAACCTGCAATTATAGGATTCTTTAATTTTAATCCCATATAGGTAGTAGATAAATCTGCCATTTGTTAAGGGTTTTATAAGTTAAACTTTAGTGTCTTTGTATATTACTAACAAGTTACAAAAAATTTAGTTCAATTTCTGTTTAAGATCTTATAAAATTCCTTAAATAAAGTATATCAACAAAAAAAGGCAGGATTTAAAAATCCTGCCTTTTTCATATAAAATAATTATTATTAGTTAGATGCTAACCTTTTATAAGAGTTATATCTCCATTTAGCATCGTTCTCAGCACGTTCAAAAAGAACTTCAGCATCTTCTGGGAATGATTTTTGAAGTGAAGTATAACGAACTTCGCTTTTTAAGAAATCCTGGAATTTAGCCCAGTCTGGTTCTTTTGAGTCAAGTACAAATGGATTTTCACCTTTAGTTTCCAATAATGGATTGTATCGGTATGTGTGCCAGTAACCAGCTTCAACAGCTAATTTGGTTTCTAATTGAGTTTTACCCATTCCTAATTTTAATCCGTGATTAATACAAGGTGCATAAGCAATAATCAATGATGGTCCTGGATAAGCTTCAGCCTCTTTAAGTGCTTTAAAGTACTGGTTTTGGCTAGCGCCCATTGCAACCTGTGCAACATAAACATGACCGTAAGACATTGCCATCATACCAAGATCTTTTTTACGCAATCTCATACCTGCAGCAGCAAATTTAGCAACAGCCCCAACCGGAGTAGCTTTAGATGCTTGTCCACCTGTATTTGAATAAACCTCAGTATCAACAACAAGAACATTTACATCTTCACCAGTAGCTAATACATGGTCTAATCCACCAAATCCGATATCATAAGCCCAGCCGTCTCCACCAAATATCCAAGTTGATTTCTTGATTAGATATTGTTCTAATGCTAAGATATCTTTTGCTATTTGATTATTCTCTTTTTTACATACTTCAATAACTTTTGCAGATGCTGCTTTTGATTCTTCAGCATCATACATTTTCTCAATCCACTCTTTAAATGCAGATTGAGTATTATTAGCTACGTCATTCATTGCAGCGTTCATTTTCTCTGAAATTCTTGTACGAAGTTTCTCAATACCAACGTGCATACCCAAACCATACTCAGCATTATCTTCAAATAATGAGTTAGCCCAAGCTGGACCTTTACCTTCACTATTTGTACAATATGGAGTAGATGGGGCAGATCCACCATAAATAGATGAACAGCCAGTTGCATTTGCAATCATCATTCTGTCACCATACAATTGTGTTATAGTTTTG
>DAOWGM010000129.1 GCA_030637515.1 Bacteroidales bacterium | reverse complement strand
TTATTTATTACCACATTATGGATATTTGTCTGTTCCGCGTTTAAATCAGAAACAAATTCAGATGAAAAATACCTCCCATTTAAAAGCTTAATTTTAAATGCATTAATGAAATCTTCGTCAGTGTCCATATAATATACTGTAGGATCAACATCAGGATCTTTCCCCTCCCATTCCAGGCCTGCACCTGAACGTCCTATTGCATAAGGATGATCATGAGATGTTCTCGTTATACTCTCTATATTATTATTTGAAAGTAGTTCATTTTTTATAATATCGTATTTGTCTGCTACCTCTCCTTTAATCGTCGTATAAATCAAGTTTTCTTTTTCTAAGCCAAGCTCTTTATTTTTAAGAAAATTTAACTGTTCGTTTACTACAAGTGAACTAATAATTAATCCAATAGATAATGAAAACTGAATAATTACAAGTATCTTTCTTAAAAGGCCTCCTTTTACTCCTTGAGCTTTTGCTCCTTTTAAAGTATCTGTTATTTTGAATGATGACAGAACAAATGCTGGATATAATCCTGCAACAAAACTGGTAAATATCCATACTATCAACAAGCTAATCAATATGCTTGGGTTTAAATAATTTAATGATAAATCTTTTCCCGCCATTGAATTAAACAATGGCAACATTAGCCTAACTATTATGAGAGAAAAATTAAGCGCCAAAAAAGTAAAGATGAAAGATTCACCCAAAAATTGTCGAATTAATCTTCCTTTTGATGAACTTAAAACTTTTCGAAGAGCAATTTCCTTTGCCCTACCCTCAGCCCTTGCTGTTGCATGATTTGTATAATTAAAACATGCAATTAATATTATAAAAATAGCAATCATCCCGAATAACCTTACCATTTCAATTGGACCTCCACCATCAATATCATACAGATATAAGCGATTTAAGGGACGTAAGAACACTTCGTCTTTATAACCTTCCGGATTATTTTTACTGTCCTCTAAAAGATGAACAATTTTTTCCCCAAAATCGGTATAATCTACGTCTTCTTTTAAAAGAGCAAAGGTATAACACCAATTAGTACCCCACTCACCCCAATATTGACCAAAATCCGTATTATCTTCAAACGGAACCATTAATTCAAATGAGAAAGTTACATTATCCGGAAAATCTTCAAATACACCTTGAACTGTATAAGCAAATTTATTTTCTAACATTAACACCTTACCTACCGGATTAATATCTCCGAAAAATTGTTTTGAAATACTCTCGGAGATGATTATGTTTTTTACTCCATTAGTATAACCCTCTTTGCTTCCATAAATGAACGAACATGTAAAAATATCTAACAGATCGGGATCTGCCCTGCGAAGATGTTTTACTATCTTCTTATCCTCATAACTTATTTGCTTTCCATAACTCGTAAAATATCTTGCTGTTAATTCAACTTCAGGATACTTTTCCTTAAGAGCTTTCGCCAATGGGGCCTCTGTAACCGAAACTGCGCTCTTATCATTACCATGATGCGCCCAATGCTGTACCAGATGAATTCGGTCTACTTTCTTATGGTATGAATCATAGCCTACTTCATTATTAATCCATAGATATAAAAGGATTGTACAAGCCAATCCAAAAGATAATCCTACAATATTTAATGTTGAGAATAATTTGTTTCTTAACATCAATCTTATTGTTAATATGAAATTCTTTATGAACATATTCTTTATTTTTTAGTTTCGACTTAACTATTCCATAAACATGCCAAAACTCTTATGCGCCTAATTTCCTGATCATTAAATTCAATTTGCATTCTTTTAACCTTATACTCTTGCACCAAAATCACACAACGAGTGTCCCATAATCATACAATTCATTTTGAATACCCAACAATACTTATTAATTTTGAGTGTTAAGTTATAAAAAGATGAACAAAGAAGGAAGAGTATTAATTATTGATGATAACCAAAGTGTTTTAGATTCTCTTAAACTTTTTCTAAAATATAAATTTAAGGAGATAGTTACCTTAAGTAATCCAAATCAAATTACTTCATTAATCTCTCGACAGGAATTTGATATTATATTATTGGATATGAATTTCTCAGCTGGAGTTAATTCAGGTAATGAAGGACTATATTGGTTATCAGAAATAAAGAAACGTTTAAAAGATATTCCTGTTATAATGATTACAGCCTATGGTGATTCGGAGTTGGCAGTAAAAGCAATAAAATTAGGAGCATTTGATTTTATTGAAAAACCATGGAATAATGAAAAGCTACTGGCAACTATCCATGCAGCTCATGAATTACGTAAATCAAATTTAAAAATAAAAAAGCTTGAAAAACAAAAAACAGCTCTTAACCAAAATACATTTAATGAGGCACAGCTGATTTATAAGTCTGCAGAGATGGATAAAATCATAAAAACGGTTGCTAAAGTTGCAAAAACAGATGCAAATATTATGATTTTAGGCGAAAATGGCTCAGGGAAAGAACTCATTGCTCAAAAAATCCATGCTTTATCGAATCGAAAAAATGAAGTTTTCTTAACTGTTGATATGGCTTCTTTAAGCGAGAATCTTTTTGAAAGCGAGCTGTTTGGGCATACCAAAGGTTCTTTTACAGATGCAAAAGAAGATCGCATTGGTAAATTTGAAGCAGCAAATGGAGGTACTTTGTTTTTGGATGAAATTGGAAACTTATCATACATGATGCAAGCAAAACTACTAACGGCATTGCAAAAACGTGAAATTACCCGAATGGGATCAAATACACCAATTCCTATTGATATAAGATTAGTTACCGCAACTAACAAAGATATAAATACACTTATTTCGGAGAGCTTATTTAGAGAAGATTTACTTTACAGGATAAACACTGTAAAAATTACTTTACCACCATTAAGAGAAAGAACTGATGATATTGCTCCATTACTAAATCATTACTTATATACATTCTCAAATAAATATAATAAACCGGGAATAAAAATAAATAATAAAGCCATGGAAAAAATTATATCTTACAAATGGCCTGGGAATATTCGCGAATTAAAACATACAGTAGAGAAAGCGGTTATATTAACAGAGACAAATACACTAACTGCAGACGATTTTCTATTTGATAAAACATCACAAACAGATTCTGAATTTAACAAACCTCTTTCATTGGAAGAAGCTGAAAAAATTATTATTAAAAATGCTTTAGACAGAAATAACTGGAATATTAGTGAAGCAGCTAAAGAACTTAAAGTAGGTCGACAGACTTTATATCGAAAAATAGAAAAGTATGATATTTAAAAATCTTTACCTGAATATAATTTTTCGTACTCTGCTATTAGCAGGCAGTTGTTTATTATTACCCATTGCTAATAATAAATACCATGATATTTTAATTAATATCAATATTGTGGTTTTAATTGTATTGCAAATAGTCCTTTTAATACGCAGGCTAAATTTTGTTAACAGAGATCTTATATCATTCTTCGACTCATTAAAATACGATGATTCATCTATAATTTTAAGTAATGAGTTTCAGAATCAAGATTATTTTAGACTAAGTAAACGCCTGCAGAATGTTAATAAAGAAATTCTTAGACTTAAGGAGAAAAACATTCAGCAGGATATCTATTTTAAAACAGTTACAGAACATGCAACAGTTGGTTTACTGGGTTTTGATGAAAAAGGTCATGTAAAATTATGTAACAAGGCTTTTAGAAAACTTTTTGAAATTGAAAGTATATCTAAAATATCAAAATTAAATACCATCCATTCTGATTTTGAATCGCTTTTAAACAGAATTGAACCCTCAGATCAAAAACTTTTAAAAATAGATTATAACAATAAGATTACTCAACTGGTAATAAGAGCAACCAATTTCAAATCAAAAGATCAAAATCTAAAGCTCATTTCGATACAGGATATTAAAAATGAGCTGGATCAGAAAGAACTGGAATCCTGGCAAAAATTAGTTCAGATTTTACGTCATGAAATTATGAATTCTATTGGACCAATTTCTTCTACTATTGATACATTGCATGAAATAATTACAAATCCCACAACAAATGAAACACGCGAGTTAAAAGATCTTAATAATGAGATGCTCCAAGATATAGCCGGAGGTTTAACAATTATTAAAGAAAGAAATGTAGGTATTCAGAAGTTTACTGAAAAATTCCGATCATTATCGCGAATTCCTAAACCAGAGCTAAAAAAAATGAGTATTCCCGAATTATTTTCAAATATTCAATCGTTTTGGGAGAATGAACTTAATAGAAAAAATATTCATTTTGAGACATATATAAATGACAATATTGAACATTTTCTTGCCGATAAAAATCAAGTAGAGCAGATACTAATTAATCTCATAAAGAATTCTATTGAATCTATTGATATAAAGCCCAATGGAAATATAAAACTGACTGCACATTACACCAATAATTATAAAATAACTATTGATGTAACAGATAATGGAAAAGGTATTTCAAAAGAGATCTTAGATCAGGTTTTCATTCCTTTTTTCACTACAAAAGAGCAAGGCTCAGGAATTGGCCTAAACCTTGCTCGTCAAATAATGCGTTTGCATGGAGGAAGTATTTCTGTTCAGTCTGTACCAAACACTGAGACTACCTTCACTCTCAAGTTTTAACTACTCATATCGTAAACTTTCTACCGGATTAGATCTTGCTGCCTTAATAGCTTGAAAACTGACTGTTAATACAGCTATTAATAATCCCAAAATTCCTGAAACAATAAATATCCACCATGGAATATTTACACGATATGCAAAATTCTGCAACCAATTATTCACAAACAAGTAAGCAATCGGCCATGCAATTATATTTGCCAGTAAAACCCATTTTGTAAACGTTACTAATAATAGTCTAACAACTTGGGAGATTGACGAACCCAAGACTTTTCGAATTCCTATTTCTTTAGTTTTTTGCTCTGCCATAAATGAAACAAGGACATA
>DAOWGM010000056.1 GCA_030637515.1 Bacteroidales bacterium | reverse complement strand
ATAATGGTGCCCTATATTGTTGTGATTAAACCCAACCATGGCTTTTATCATATCGAAGCAAGAATTTCGCAGCTTAATATAAGTAGATATGCCGATGGTTTTTCAGAAAACGAGAAACAACTGATTAAATGGATTGATGAATATAGTGATCAGAATTTACATAAGATCTTTTCAAAAAAACGAGGGCAAACCACAGTTGAATTTATTGGCAAATTAAAAAAAGAATTTATTAGTGAAAACATAAGACCATTTATTGAAAAACGAATAGTAAAATGCACTGATCTACTTCAGGAGATGAATATTGATCTTTACTTTAAAGAAAAACCTAAATATGTAGATTCTGATGATAAGATTGAAGTAATTAAAGGTAAAGCTCAATCAGTATTTAATATTAGCAAGCTTGAGAATGAAACCCAATATTATTTAACTATAAGACATGAAAATAAGGAGTTAAATCTTCTTGAGAAATCAGGATATATTTTAACAGAAAATCCTTGTAGAATAATCATTGAAAAGAAACTTTATATATTTGACGATATTAATGCTAAAAAGCTTCTTCCGTTTTTCAATAAAGAATGTATTCATATTCCGAAATCATCGGAAAAGAAATGGTTTGAGACTTTTGCACTTGAAAGCATTAAACAATACAATGTAAAACCAAATGGGTTTGAGGTAAATAAAATTATTACAAATAAAAAGGCTGAGCTAAGCTTTGAACAGAATTTAAAAGGTGAACCAACACTTATACTTTCATTCATATATAATGATCAAATCCAGTTTTTAGCAAATACAGGATCTAACTCATCTGTTCGATTTGAAGATCAAAATGGGAATTACATTTTTCATAAAATTGAAAGAGATTTTGATTGGGAAAATGCATTTATTGATAAGCTGCTGTTATTAGATTTGAAATCTAATCAGGATTCTGAATTTTCGCCTATATCAATTGAGAATTTTATTAAAAAAGAGAAAACTTATGAGTTTGTTAAGTGGCTAAGCTTAAACAAAGAAAAAATTGATGCTTTAGGAATAAATCTGATTCAAAAACAAAAAGAAAATCAGTATTCACTTTTTGAACCACAAGTTGAATCTGATGTGAAAGAAGATAATGACTGGTTCGACATACACATAATTGTTCAAATTGGGGAATTTAATATTCCGTTTACAAAGTTCAGAAAGAACATTCTAAAAGGAATTAGAGAATATAAATTACCTAATGGAGAAATTGCCATTTTACCCAAAGAATGGTTTGAACAATATATGGAAATATTCCAATTTGGTCGTGATGAGGACACACATATCCAACTTGATAAACATCATTTTGGATTACTTGAAAACAGTGTTCCTGAAAAAAACAAATCCATTATTGAAAAGTACAGCAACTTAATTTCAAATTATAGTCAGAATAAGTATGAGATACCAAAAGGATTAAAAGCAAAATTACGACCATATCAAAATGAAGGCTTTGCGTGGATGCAGCTTTTACAAGAAAATCAGTTTGGTGGTTGTTTGGCTGATGATATGGGATTAGGTAAAACAGTTCAAACCTTAACCCTTCTGCTTAACTCAAAAGGAAAAGTAAATGGAGAAAATTATGAACCTGATGAAAAATCTTCTTTAGCACAATTAAGTATTTTTGATCAGATAAATAAGAAAAATTCAACTTCTTCAGCTACATCAATTATTGTGATGCCTACTTCACTTATTCATAACTGGGAAAAGGAAATCAAAAAATTTACACCAGAATTACAATGCTATAAATTTATTGGGCAAAACAGACCAAAAGATATACATTTTTTTAACGAATTTGATATCATTCTTACTACATATGGAATAGTAAGAAATGATTTCAAGCTTTTAGAAACACACAAATTTTTCTACTTAATTTTAGATGAAAGTCAGTATATAAAAAATCCAAATTCGAAAATTTATAAAGCTGTTAATCAATTAAACTCAAACCATAGATTAGTTTTAACCGGAACTCCTATTGAAAATTCATTAACTGATTTATGGGCTCAAATCAACTTTTTAAATAAAGGTCTTTTAGGAAACCTTCGTTTCTTTAAACGTGAGTTTGTTTTACCAATTGAGAAAAAAACAGATCCTGAGAAAAAAGAAAAACTACAACAATTCATTCAACCTTTTGTACTGAGAAGAACAAAAAATCAGGTTGCTAAAGACTTACCGGACAAAATAGAATCGGTTATTTATTGCGATATGACCGAGGAACAAAAATCTTTGTATGAAGAAGAAAAGTCAAAGATCAGGAATTCTATAATGGAAACTATTAAAAAAACCGAAGATAAACCAACAATCTTGGCTATTGAAGGACTAAATAAACTTCGACAATTATCAAATCACCCAATACTGATAGATCCTGAATATGAGTCCGGTTCAGGTAAATTTGAAGAAATAACCCGAAACATAGAGAGTCTTATTGCAGAAAAGCATAAGGTTTTGATTTTCTCGGCTTATGTAAAGCATTTGAATTTATTTGCAAGCTATTTAACTGAACAAAGTCATCCATTTTCGATGTTAACAGGTAGTACCCAGAACAGAAACCTAGTAATTGATGATTTTCAAAGCTCAGAAGATAAACATGTTTTTTTAATCCAGATAAAAGCAGGTGGAGTTGGATTAAATCTTACTGCTGCAGATTATGTCTTTATTATTGATCCATGGTGGAATCCTGCGGTTGAAGAACAGGCAATTAATAGAACACATAGAATCGGACAAGATAAAAAAGTAATGGTTTATCGTTTTATTTCATCAGAGACTGTTGAAGAAAAAATACAGCAACTTAAAGCACGAAAATCTCAATTGGCAGATTCCTTAATTTCCACCGAACAAACAACACAGAAAATGAATCTTGAGCAAATACTTGAATTTTTAAATTAGGTTCAATTCTACTTTATCAATAAATAAATTGATAGAAGGCACTTTTCTGTTGATTAATAGATTTCTGTTTTGTAACTTTTGATCACAAAAGAAGTAAATGTATTTAAACAACTAATCCTAAATAATATGAAAAAAACTATACTCAAATTATCATCATTTTCTTTCATCTTCTTCATGTTTTTTACATGTAGCCAAGCAATTGCTCAGGATCCTGCAACTGAAAACTTAAGTAAAGAAGAGCTTAAACTCATGAAACTTGAAGAAAAAGTAAAAAACTATGAAAATAAAATTTTACTTACTGAAGCAAAATTAGATTATGCTGATAGCCTAACTGATGTTGGATATGAAATGGCTATGGAAGCAAATAGTGAATTAAAAGTAATTGGTGCTGAAGAAAAACTCTTTGTAAAAGAAAACAATACGCAACGAAAAGTTCTGGTTAAACAATTAAAAAAAGCAGATGACGATGATGTAAAAACATTAGAGTTAGAATTAAAAGCTCTTGCTAGCACTTACAAAAGCGAAATAAAATCATTCGACAAAAGATATAGTGCAGAAGATAAAAAGATTACTAAAGCAAGATCTAATGACACAAAGGGTAAGGAAAAACGCAAACAATATGAACCTAAACTAAAGGATTATAAAGAAGCATTAGAAGTAGCTAAAGAAAACTTAGAAGCATTCAAAGCAGAAAAAGAAGATTAGAAAAAATAAAATAACTTGTATTCTATAAATTTTTTAGAAGCAAATCAAAACATAGCTTTGATTTGCTTCTTTTGTATCAATAAATCTATTGTTAAAAATTAAATAAAAATATTTAAAACTCGAAATGTAGTCCTATACTCAAGCCAATTGGAAATAAATTATTGAAATAGTATCCATTGTCCTTGAGTATGTCCAAATAATCTACCGATTCTGAAGTTCTTATGGGTATTATTAGGTCAATATTAAGTTTATAGGGTTTATTTGCCACCAATAAAAACTCGTTTCCAATTGCAAAATTTATTCCAAAAAAAGTTCTGCTTAGTGTTGGATCATCTGAAATTACATACATAGAATTATATCCATAAAATGCTCTAATTGCTGGTCGATATTTATTTTTAAAAAACTTTGAAATGGGATATATACTTAAACCAAAGCCTCCCGTCACCTCTTCTCGAGTGTAACCAATAAAGCCTTCGATAGAAAAATATGATATTGGTAAATAAGCTGTGCGTAACCCAACACATCCATAATTTAATCCATACCCAACGCCAATATCAAAATGATTATCTCTTGTTTCTTGTGCAGATAATATTATTGACAAAAGCAGAAAAGAAATCACTGTTATGGTTCTTTTTTTGAAATTTATTCTAATCTCTGCCACTTGATTATTCATACTACATATTAATAATTGCATTGTCAGGAGCTAACTGCATCGAAATATTTACTATCATAATGTTTAAGTAAATACAACAATTCAAAGTTTATCTATCCTATAAACCTTGCTCCAGCAATTGCAACACCAATACCTAAAAGTGCCGACATTAGTAAAATCGGTAAAAATGCTTTTTTATCATTCTTCCACACCATAATTATCACAGGGATTGCCGACAACTCACCAATAATTAAGCCTTTAAGCCATGGATCAATACCCCAGCTAACAAATGGTATAATCAATCCTAAAACAACCCAATGAGTAAAAGCAGAAAGATTTGCAAACTTATCCAGTTTTTGAATTAACATAGGAATAACATCAATAATTCCTGCTATAATCCCAATTACTAAAGCAATTAAAATGTTGTGCATGATTTTGAGTTTTATTTTTCAGATCTTTCTAAATTACAAATAATTATAAAAACATAGGTGCAGATGGATATTTATTTTCAGGCGTATTTTCTATTGCATATTGAAGAGATTCAATTAACTGATTTTTATCCTTAGATAATGTACCCTGTAGTGGCAGGTTATTTGAAACATGATTACTCCTATAAATAACATTTTCAACTTCTAAATTTCCAATGAATAATTTAAGCTCTTCGAAAAGCTCAACAATTGTTTGTTGTTGAAATTCTCCATTAAACCTCTTTTGGAAATGATCCTGGCCATATGGCATACTTAAGGTTAAAGTAGAAAGAAATTTAGGATTTACTTTATTAATTATCTCAGCTGATTTTAATGCATGCTTCTCGGAATACTTCTTTCCTCCAAGTCCATTTATTATCATAATTGATGTTTCGATTCCGGCATTATGTGCTTTTTGAATTCCATCAATTGTAGAATTAAATGTTTCACCCTTATTTATTAGCTTTAAAAGTTCATCATCGCCTGTTTCTATGCCAATATATAATAGTTTTAAGCCCAGATTTCTTAATTCCTTAAGTTCACTCTCCGATTTATTCAAAATATCTTTAGGTAATGCATAAGATGATATTCGTTGTAATTTTCCAAACTGATTATTTATTTCATTAACAATCGGAATTAATTTACCAGCCGATAAAACAAATGCATTTCCATCAGCTAAAAACACCTTTTTAACTCCTTTATAAACTTTTGACAGAGTTTCAATCTCAGGTTTTAATTCTTCAAAACTTCGTGCTTTAAATTTTTTAGATGTGTACATTTCACAAAATGCACATTGGTTCCATGAACAACCTAAAGTAGTTTGCAGAATAGCAGATCGTGCTTCGCCGGGAGGACGAAAAACAGGTTCATCATATTCAATTGGAGTAAAAAACATTAATCTATTTAAATTTTAATATTAAACTTTACTTTCATTCAAGATATTAATTATAGCATATAGGATAACTGCAACTAATTTAGCCGATCTGTTATCAGAGTCAAATCGTGGAGAGATCTCAGCAATATCAAGACTAATAACTTTTTGAGATTTAAATATTTGTTTAAGAAAATCAAGTACTATTTCCGGATTTAAACCAAAAGGTTGTATTGATGAAACACCCGGGGCATAAGCAGAATTAAATACATCACTGCAAATTGTAATATACAAGCATTCCTGTTTTTCAATAAAATAATTAATTTCTTCCAGGTTTCTCTGATAATTAGATTCTATTAAATCCTTTGCAAGGATATACTTTACGCCTAATGAATCTGCTCTTTTAAACAAACTAATCGTATTTCCATAAGTTTGAACACCCAAACACATATAATTGAATGAACGATCTTTACTTAAACAATTATCGGCTATTTGAGAAAACATTGTACCCGAAGATCCCTGACTTTTATATGGTCTAAGATCAAGATGTGCATCGAAATTTATTATTCCGACAGATTGTTTATCACCTAAATGACTAACAATACCATTAAAATGCCCCAAAGCCAATTCATGACCCCCTCCTAAAACAAATGGGAAAAGCTTATTATCAAGTATTATTTTTACCGCAATCTCTAATTGTTCCTGTGCTTGTTCCATGTTATTTTCGAAACAATTAATATCTCCGGCATCATATATTATAGCATTTTCCCCAAATGTTACAGGTAAGTTAGCAAACTCTTTTCTAATATATTCGGGTCCATTTGCAGCTCCCTGCCGCCCAAGATTCCTTCTTACACCTTCGTCGCAACAAAAACCTAATATGCAAATATTTAGTTTTGATAAATCAAACTTATCACTTTTTATTTTTGTTAAATCTAACAACTGAATAATCTGATGCATCCTGAACGATTCTGGATCATTTGGATTATCAACCCTTCCTGACCAAGCTTTATTATCAGGAACACTATAATTTTTTAAATAAGTATTCATTATTTATAGTTATTGATAAAGATTTTAGAACATAAAAAACCAGAATTCAAATTTATTTCAAAAATCGGAGATAATATTAACTCTTTATTAAAAAATTATGACTTTATCACTTTCAAACATAAGATTGATTAATTCTATATAACATAAAGGTTTGAAAATAGAACTTTATGTTTAATTCATAAAAAGGTAAAACAAATAAATAAGAATGTAATATTAGTTATTTTATTTTCCCTGAGATTATCCACTCTTTTGCTGCCTTAGTGGTGCTAAATGGGCAAACTTGAACTTTTAATACAGTTTGGGCAAGAAAAGGAAAAACAGATTTATTGGGAGTATCAACTATGACAGCAAGTTTCAAATCATGCAAATTTTTATTTTTTTTAATAAAGGCTAATACTTTTCGAAATTCCAACATATTCATCTCAATCGTTGCATTACAAAAATCAGAAATAATACCAATACAATTATCTTTAGGTAAGTTATTATCAAATAGATATATAAAAGAGTCAATAATATTATCTACTTCAATTTTGCCGTAAAATTTTCTTATCATTATTCCTTTTCCATTAATATCTTCGTATGTATACTCTACCTTATCCATAAGTTAAAACAATAACTTTTTTGATTTCATTTTCTGCAAAACCCTTTTGGCAATTTAACCATAATAGCAAGTTACTATATTTATCATGAAGTTCAAATATGTTTATTTCAATAATCTATTTTAAACTTTTTCATCCTTTTTGACATCAAAGTAAAGAAATAGTAACTTAGTAACTTTTGAAATTAAATCCTAAATTATGAAAATCGTAAAATTAACACTCCTGATTTTAATTAGCTTTTTTAGTATTAATAATTTAATTGCTCAAGAAGATTTAGCATATTTTATTTCTGACCCGACCCTTTCACCTGATGCACAGAAGATTGTTTTTGTTTATGAAAATGATTTATGGCAGGTTGATATCAATGGTGGCGTAGCAAATCGATTAACCGGAATGGATGGAGCAGAATCAAATCCTCATTTCTCACCTGATGGTAAATGGCTTGCTTTCTCTTCAAAGCAAAACGGAAATTCTGATATATTCTTAATGCCTGTAAATGGTGGAGAAATAAAACAACTTACATTTCATGACGCTAACGATTTTGTCGATAGCTGGTCGTGGGATTCTCAAAGTATTTATTTTACCTCAAGTAGATACAATGTTATAGGCTCATATAAAATAAATATTAGTGGTAATACACCAGAGAGATTATTTGGTGATAATTATTTTAATAATGTACATCACGTAGTTGCTTCTCCAAACGAGAAAGCGTTTTATTTTACAGAATCTTGGGAAAGCTTTATATTTCCTCATCGTAAAAGATATAAAGGCGATCATAATCCAAACATTAAGTATTATAACTCATCAACAAAGGAATACAAAGAACTTACCAATTACGAAGGAAAAGATTTATGGTCAACAATTGATTCTCAAGGGAGTCTTTATTTTGCTTCAGACGAAGCTAATACTGTTTACAATCTTTATTCTTTGAAAAATGGAACAAAGAATCAGCTTACTGATTTTACAACTGCTATTGGGCGACCACAAGTAAGTGCAAACGGTGAAAAAATTATTTTTACTAAAGATTATCAAGTATTTATTTATAATGTTGAATCTAAGGAAACTTTAAAGCCTAATATCAATATATTTAAGAATGAAACTCTTGAAACTAATAAATCATATAAAACGCAAGGTAAGATATCAAACTTTAATGTTTCGCCGGACAATAAAAAAATAGCATTTGTTTCTCGTGGTAGATTATTTGTATCTGATGTAAAAGGGAAATTTATTAAAGAGATAAGTACAAACAATATTGAGAGAGTATTAGAAGTAAAGTGGATGGCTGATAATAAAACTTTATTATACACCAGAACAAATAAAGGCTGGACAAATTTGTTTTCTGTTTCAGCAAGTGAGAACTCCACAGAAAAACAACTAACATTTGAAAATAAAACAGAACGTTACATTGAACTATCACCGAAACGAGATAAAGCAGTATACATTAGCGGTTCTATATATATAAATGTTATTGATTTAAAAACATTTAAAGTTGAAAAAATTGTGGAAGATGAATTTTGGTTCCGCGGATCTCAGCCATTATTTTCTCCTGATGGTAATTTTATTGTATATACTGCATTCAGAAATTTTGAACCTGATGTATTTGTTTATAATATAAAACTAAAAACATCAATCAATATTACGAATACCGGAGTACCTGAAAATAGTCCTATTTGGTCTCCTGATGGTAAATTCTTATATATTTCTGCAGAACGCTTTCTTCCAGGATTTCCACGAGGGAAAGGCACCGATAAAATTTACAGAATTCCTTTATATCGATTTACAAAAGAATTTAAATCTGATGAATACAATGAATTATTTGCTAAGGATACCAAAAAAGATACAGTTATTGATATAAAATTTGAATTAAGTAATATTTCTGAAAGATGGGAATCGGTAGTTAAACAAAGCGGAGAGCAATACAGTCCATCAATTTTCAAAGATAAAAACAAAGAAATTCTATTTTTTAATACTTATACTGACGATGGCAAAGAAACTTTCTATAAATCAGAAATAAAACCTTTTGAAAAGATTGAAACAAAGAAACTTTTCGACAAGTCTTTTGATATGCTTACTAAAGCTAAAGACAAATATTATGCTTTAGTGAAGGGAGATATTTATCAGGTAAATACTTCAGGAAACAAACTGGAAAAAATTAAGATTGAATTTACTTTTAGTAAAAATCTGAATGACGAATTTGTACAAATGTTTTATGAAAACTGGGCAGCACTTGCTGAGAATTTTTACGATATTAATTATCATGGTATTGACTGGAATGAAACCAAAATGCAATATGAGACCTACTTACCTTATGTGCGTAATCGTGAGAATTTAAAAACACTGCAAATTGATATGCTTGGCGAACTAAATGGCTCACATCTTGATTTCAGAACCAGTGGCGATGAACAAAAAACATTTTATCAAACTAAAAGTAACGAAACAGGAATCATCTTTGACAATGAGAATCCATATATTGTAAATCATTTCGTTCGAAAATCTCCTATTGATATTTTGGATAATCCTATTAAACCGGGCGATGAGTTAATTGCCGTAAATAACGTGGCAGTTGACAAGTCAAAAAATCGAAATTTATACTTTAACGAGACTGAAAAAAAGGATGAAATTCAATTAACTTTTAAACGTAAAAACTCCAACTTCGATGTAAAAATACATCCTGTAAGTTCAAGGACTTTGAATAATTTACTTTATGATGAATGGATAGCTAAAAAGCAAGAAATAGTAGATATAGCTTCGCAAAAACGAATTGCTTATGTTTATATGAAGAATATGGGAACAGGAAGTCTGAATGATTTTCTAATTGATATGACAACAGAAGCGGTTCACAGAGATGCTTTAATTTTGGATTTAAGGTATAATCGTGGTGGAAATGTGCACGATGATGTTCTTCAGTTTCTATCACAAACTCCATACATGAATTGGAAATATAGAAATGGAAAACTTTCGCCTCAGCCTAATTTTGCTCCATCAGGGAACCCAATTGTTTTGCTTATTAACGAGCATTCTCTAAGTGATGCAGAAATGACTGCTGAAGGATTCAAACAATTAAAACTGGGTAAAATTATTGGAACAGAAACATATCGTTGGATAATATTCACCTCGGCTCGTGGTATGGTTGATGGTTCATACACACGATTACCTTCATGGGGATGTTACACATTAGATGGTGAAGATCTTGAAATGACAGGTGTTGCTCCTGATATATATGTGAAAAACACATTTATAGATCGTTTAAATGAAACTGATCCTCAGCTTGAAAAAGCAATACAAGAGATTTTAAAAGAATTAAAATAAAGGTCAATACTTTAAAATATAAATATGAAAAAAATAGCTCTATTTACTTTGCTTGCAATTGTATTTGCTTGTACCAGTAATAATCAACCTGAAAAAGAATCAGGAAAAGAAATAACATTTCTTAAATTAGATGTAGAACAAGCAAATAATCTAGCTCAAATGCCATTACATTGCATGCAGCAGGAGTTCCCAAATAAGTTAGGTCAAACTTTAGCTGATGAAAATGCTTTAGGAACACCTAAAGAACTGCATCCTGCATTTTATGGTTGTTTCGACTGGCATTCATCTGTTCATGGTCACTGGACATTAGTTAGTTTACTAAAAACATTTCCTGAGTTAAATGAGCATGAATTAATTGAGCAAAAACTCAGAGAGAATATTTCAGCAGAAAATATATTGCGGGAACTCGAATATTTTAAAAGATCAACGGAAAAATCCTACGAAAGAACTTATGGGTGGGCATGGCTTTTAAAACTTGCCGAAGAACTGCACACATGGGATAATCCTTTGGGTAAAGAACTGGAAAATAATTTGCAACCACTTACAGATTTTATAGTTGAGAAATACATCGATTTTTTACCTCGTTTGAAATATCCAATTCGAGTTGGAGAACACACAAACACAGCTTTTGGACTTTCATTTGCATGGGATTTTGCAAATGCAACAGAACACACAGATCTAAAAACTTTAATCGAGAGCAGAGCTCGCGAGTTTTATTTTACAGATGCACAATGTCCATTATCATGGGAACCAAGTGGTTTTGATTTCCTTTCACCTTGTTTAGAAGAAGCTGATTTAATGCGTCGTGTATTGTCAAAAGATGAATTTAAGATTTGGGTGGGAGAATTTCTTCCACAATTATCGGATAAAAATTTTGATCTTGAAACTGCTAAAATTTTGGATAGAACCGATGGTAAATTAGTACATCTTGATGGTTTAAATTTCAGCAGAGCTTGGTGTTTATATGGTATTGCAAATAACTTTGAAGAATATAGTCATCTAAAGAAAATTGCTAATGAGCATATTTCATACGCCTTGCCAAATGTTGTTGGCGATAGTTACGAAGGAGGTCATTGGTTAGGTTCATTTGCTATTTATGCCCTTTCGCAAGCTAATGGTGCTAATCTTTAAATCGTTTTAAATCGCTTTTTTTGAAAGTCCATTCGGGTGTAACCAGATCTCCTTCAAAATCCAGGTTATACCATGGACTTATTTTTTTGTTTTTTGGATTAACAAGAATTTGGATATCCTGAGCTGGCATATAACTTTGTGCTAATAAAAACACTTTATTATTACCCGAATCTACAGCCATATCCACAACAATAACTGCATGCCCGGGGCTACCTCCTTGAATAAAAACATCACCAATTCGAATATCCTTAATATCTATCGAAATCATTTCCTTGGATAAAGAAAGAGTCCCTGCATATGCAAAAATAATATTCATATATTTTCTAAAACTATTGTAGGTATTGGATGGAGAAGTTTGCTCTTGCCAATAGGATTTATTTCCTTCAACAACAATCCTTTTTCCTTTCATCCATTCAGAGTAATCTACACGAAAACCATTGGTGAAATTAAAATGTATTTTACTATATTGATTTGATTTATAGAGATATTCTGCTTTTAATCTCATTACAGCGTCTGCGCATTGCTGAAGATTTCGTTCGCCAACATCAATATCAACAACCGCATCATAAACCCAAAAATTAGGTTTAATCAAACCATTGTAATATTTAACTTTAGAACCATGTTGTTTTAATGGTAAGTTTCTAAGATAAAAAGCAAAAGAGCCAGAATCTACTTGAACTCGATGATATTCTTGAGGTGGATTAAAGCGCTCTGAAATAGTTCGCCCACTTTCATTTATCAGGCTTTTTTCATCAGCATCCTGACCACATGCCACAAGCACGAAAAGAAAAATGTTAAAAATAAAAAATGTAGATTTCATAAAGTGAATCATTATTTTATTAAAACCTTGCAATATGTTAACGTTGAACATTTGAAAATATGATTATAGTTCTCGCTTATATTTCATATTAGATTTGTATACTTTATGATATTCCAAATTACGATTAATTAGCATAAGATTATATTATTAAGTATTATGTCAGTCCATGATCAGTTAAAATAAATCATTATCATTGCAAAAAAGATATCTGAATTGAATAACTAAATATGAAAATGACTTTAATAATAACCATATCCATAATCGCTACTATATTACTGGGAATAAACCTGTTTATATGGATTAATCCTGCATTCGGCGCAAAAGCTAAATTCATAAATAAAAAGAAATTAGAGGCATCTCCAAACTATAAAAACGGAAAATTTCAGAATATTGAAAAAACCACAATGATGACAAGTGAAGGTTCTCGTGGCGGTGCAATTAAAAAATTTATCAAAGGTGTTGAAAATGATCGACCGGATGAAGCTTTGGAAACTATAGCTTTCAAAAAAGAAAAATTCTTAAAACAAGATAGAGGAATAATTTATTCATGGTTTGGACACTCATCAGTTTTAATCCATATTAATGGAAAAATAATTATTACCGATCCTGTTTTTACGAAAGCAGCGTCTCCTGTCCCATTCCTAAATAAATCATTCGATTATGAAAATGAATATTCTGTTGACATGCTTCCGGAAATTGATGTTGTGCTAATCTCTCATGATCATTATGATCATTTGGATTATAAAACAATAATTAAAATCAATTCTAAAACAAAGAAATTTATTGTTCCCTTGGGTGTTGATGCACATTTATTGAGGTGGGGAATTCCATCAGAAAAGATAGAAATTGCAGATTGGGGAGAATCAATCAAATTTGATACAGATTTATCTTTCACTTCAACTCCTGCTCGCCATTTTTCAGGACGAGGACCTAAAGACAGGGATAAAACACTATGGTGCTCGTGGGTAATAGAATCTGGCGCACAAAAAATATTCTTTGGTGGTGATTCAGGATATGGAAAGCATTTTAGAGATATTGGAGAAAAACACGGTCCGTTTGATATTACTTTTATTGAATGTGGGCAGTATAATAAAAACTGGGCACAAATTCATGCCATGCCGGAACAAACAGTGCAAGCTCATATCGATTTAAAAGGCAAAACATTATTACCCATTCACTGGAGTAAATTTAGGTTAAGTATTCACTCATGGACAGAACCAATTGAAAGAGCAAAAGCAGCTTCATTAGAACAGAGTGTAGATATACAAAATCCTAAAATTGGAGAA
Source organism: Bacteroidales bacterium (assembly GCA_030637515.1). Taxonomy (GTDB): domain Bacteria; phylum Bacteroidota; class Bacteroidia; order Bacteroidales; family UBA12077; genus UBA12077. The sequence goes on along the minus strand of DAOWGM010000056.1, from coordinate 42,109 downwards.
ATAGTGCTTTTATAAGTACAAAACTTCCGATACAATTATTGGTTATTCTACTCATAGCTACACCTTACACGAATTGCATTCAAAATAAAATATTACTTGCGTATCAATGAGTTAAAATTCTATCTTTGCGCTTCATTAAAAATGCAAGAATGATTTCAGTTGATAGATTAACAGTTGAGTTTAGTGGGACAAGCCTTTTTAAAGATATTTCGTTTGTTATAAACGAAAAAGATCGAATTGCTTTAATGGGAAAAAATGGTGCAGGAAAATCAACAATTCTTAAAATTATTGCAGGAGAAAAAACTGCTTCGAAAGGAAAGGTTTCAGCACCAAACGATGCTGTAATTGCCTATTTACCCCAGCATTTAATGACAGTTGACAATCGAACTGTATTTGAAGAAACTTCACAAGCATTTTCTGAAATCTTAAATATGGAACAGCAGATTCAGGAAATGAATAATGAATTATCTGTTCGCACCGATTACGAATCAGAAAGTTATTTTAAACTTATTGAAAAAGTATCTGCTCTAAGTGAAAAATTCTACAACATTGAAGAAATTAATTTCGATGCAGAAGTTGAAAAGATATTACTTGGCTTAGGTTTTATACGCAAAGATTTTCATCGACCAACCAGTGAATTTAGTGGTGGTTGGCGTATGCGAATTGAATTGGCAAAAATTTTACTACGAAAACCTGATTTGATTTTACTCGACGAACCTACAAATCATTTGGATATTGAATCGATACAATGGCTTGAAGAATTTCTAATTAATAGTGCAAAAGCGGTGATTGTTATATCGCACGACAGAGCATTTGTTGATAATATTACTACACGTACAATAGAAGTAACAATGGGTAGGATTTATGACTACAAGGTAAATTACTCAAGTTATCTCCAGCTAAGAAAAGACAGACGTGTACATCAACAAAAAGCCTTTGAAGAACAACGAAAAATGATTGCTGAAACTCAAGTATTTATTGATCGCTTTAAAGGAACATATTCAAAAACACTGTCGGTACAATCTCGTGTGAAAATGCTTGAAAAACTTGATATTGTAGAAGTAGATGACGAAGATAATTCATCACTACGTTTAAAATTTCCGACTTCACCTAAATCCGGCAGTTATCCGGTTATCGTAGAAGATTTATCAAAAAATTATGACAATCATACAGTTTTTAAAAATGCAAGTCTTACTATTGAAAGGAGCGAAAGAGTTGCATTTGTTGGTAAGAATGGCGAAGGTAAATCGACTTTGGTAAAAGCCATTATGAATGAAATTGATTATGATGGTAAGTTACAACTTGGACATAATACACAAATAGGATATTTTGCTCAAAACGAAGCTTCCTTGCTCGACGAAAAACTTACTGTTTTTCAAACCATTGACGACATTGCAGTTGGTGATGTTCGTACAAAAATTAAAGATTTATTAGGTGCTTTTATGTTTAGTGGCGACGATATTACCAAGAAAGTTAAAGTTCTTTCGGGTGGTGAGAGAACCCGACTTGCTATGATTAAGCTTTTACTTGAACCGGTAAATCTTCTTATTTTAGATGAGCCTACAAATCATTTGGATATGAAAACGAAGGATATCCTAAAAAGCGCTTTGCAGGATTTTAATGGTACATTAATATTGGTTTCGCATGACAGGAACTTTTTAGATGGGCTTGTTGAAAAAGTGTATGAATTTGGAAATAAGCAGATAAAAGAGCATTTAGGTGATATTAATAGTTTTCTTCAGAAAAAAAGAATGGATAATCTTCGTGAATTAGAGCGCAGCAGAAAATAAAAACAAAAAGCCCCAACAAATTGTTGGGGCTCATATATTCTGCAAAACCTAAATAAATCTTACAAACCTGTCTGCCGACAGGCAGGCTTAGACTGCAAAATAATTTTCAAGTTCTTTTAAAGTATCTTCCTGTGTTTTTATATCGTGTATAATATCTCCTTTATCTAAAACAACAATTCGTTCACAAACTTCAGTTACATGGTTCAAATCGTGACTCGAAATCAACATTGTAAGGCCTTTCTCTTGCTTTAATTGCTTTAATAAATTCTTTAAACGAATCTGAGATGATGGATCAAGACTTGCAAATGGCTCATCAAGAACTAAAATTTCAGGATCTGTCATTAAAGAAGCAGCAATCCCAACTTTTTGCTTGTTACCGCGTGACAGTTCTCTGATATACTTTTTCTTTCCGATAATTTCACCATTAAAGAAATCTTCGAACTGATCCATAAATTTCTTCACATCTCCTTTCGACAAGTTGTTTACGCTTGCAATAAAATCAAAATATTCTTCGGGTGTTAAGAAATCAATTAAAAATCCTTCATCTAAATACGATCCTGTATATGATTTCCATACGGACGTTTTTTTAACATCAATTTCTTGTGATAATACTTCACCTTTATTTGCCTTAATAAGATCAAGAATTAATCTGAAAAAAGTTGTTTTTCCAGCTCCATTATTACCAACTAAACCAAAACTTTCACCCTTTTCTATTTTTAATTCAGGAACATTCAAAACAACTGTTCCATTATATGCCTTTTCTAAATTATTAACTTGTATCATGACTTTATATTTTTCCGTTTTTTTCAATTTTATAATTCTCTAAAACCTTCTGCTATTAAATGTTTCTTTTCTTCAAAACGATTAACAACAATTTTCATTAATGATTTATGAAATGCCAAACTCACAACACCAATTCCTCCTATTACTCCAATTCCCCAATATGGAACACCCATTAAATTAAATGGTAACCATATTACTATCGGCAATAAAAAAAATGGCAATATCATTATCCAATTTGTTGCACCCAATCCCTGATAATTAAATGCAGAGCTTTTTGTCATATCCATGCGTTTCCGGCTATTACTCGAGAAATACATTAGCAATACTGATAAAAACCCTAAATTAAATAAGAATGTAGCTGTATTAATAATTAAAACCTTTGTTCCAAAGTATACATAAGGAATTGTTAATACATAACAGATTATTACGGTTGAAATTATCATATAGTACTTTGCTTTAAAGTGCTTATAAAAATCAATATTGTTTGCAATAATTCCATCGAAATAATTACTCTCCCAGCTTAACATATACTGACCGTAATTAAACATGATACCTCCTGTCATAAATACTCCAACGAAAATTAAAAACCCGAATCCTTCTAAATATATTTCCTGCGGATAAAAGAAAAAACCATAAAACAGAAATATTGGGCTCATATTAATAACAGAACGACACCTTTTGTTTCGCCAAACAAGTTTAAGTTCTAAAAGAATCATTTCTCCTAAATCACCAAAAGAATCAAGATATTTTAATTTTGATAAGCCATCAACTTTCCTTTGCTTTTTAACATTCACTTCTTCGATACTCATTCGCGATTTTAAATAAGTATAATTCATGACGTACATTAATGCTAAAATTATTACTGAAACTATTATAAATATCGGATTATAAGAAATATAAGTAAAGAATTTTGAAGAGATTTCCGATAAAGAATAAATATCAAATTTATCAAGCAAAATAGCTGCTACAATTATCAACGCTAAAACACCAACAAATGCAGGTTTATCAATAAATCTTCTTTTCAAATAATGAAGCAAAAAGCTATTATTTAATACTAACACTATCATTAAGACAAACCATGAAAGCGCCAAAGCTCCTGAATAATTAGCAAGAACTACTTTTAATGCAAATGGAATAAATACCAGTAAAGGCAATACATTAAAAATATTTATTGTTGATTTTAAAAGAATGAAATTTAAAATCTTTGATTTCTTAATGGGCAAAGGCAGATACGACTCAATATTTATTACAGGTAAACTATACATGAAAAACCTTACAAAAAGGTCGGCACCCAGATAATAAATTATTCCTCCATTAAAAATTGCGAAAATATCGCCTTCAGGATAAATATCAATTAGTATTTTATCGATAAATAAGCCCAGCAATACTAAATAAGAAAACATAATTAGCATAAAAAAACCAATGATAATATTTATCACTATACTTTTTTGCCAGAAATTAGAGCGGGTCATTTCTTTCCACTGATGGGATAAAAACCATTTATGCATATATCTTTAGATTTTTGAGTTTGATTAATTAGTTGACGAATTATTTCAATTATTACAAAACAATTATTATTTTTCAATAGACTGATAAAAATTGAAGATTTCATATAGTATCTTTCCAGAGAATTCTTCAGGTATATCATGACCAAGTCCATCAACCCAAAAGGTTTTAGCATTGGGAATTAGCTTTGCATACTTTTTACTATGCTCAATAGGAACAAATGGATCTGATTTTCCATGAATTACAAGCGTTGGAGCTTGTATATTCTTTAACTCATCGTAACGCGATCCTGATAATGAGGTTGCATATGAATGTTGTTCAGAAACTCTTGGATTAAATCCATTTCGGTTTCTGATATTGTACAATACTTGCTCTGATATTTTTTTGTAATTTAAATTATATTGATATTCTCCCATTAATAAATGTCTGGCACTAACATGTAGTTTCAATGATTTTACTTCGCTTTTAATTATACCGTATCTAATACCCAGTTTTATAAAGCCTTTTACAATATCCATAGAAATTCCTGGCAATTCAGGATCTTGAATATATCCGGAAGACATAATTGATGTTAAACTCAAAGCTCGTTCAGGGTATTTAATTATCATTTCTTGAGCTACCATGCCTCCCATTGACAATCCAATTATATGTGCTTTGTCAATTTGTAGTTTGTCTAAAATAGCAATTCCATCGTTGGCAATATCTGTTAAAGTATATGCATTTGATTTATTCCAATCTTCCATCCAATCAGAAAGGCCCGTTCCTCTATAATCAAACCGAATAACTTGATATCCTGAATCAATCATGGGCTGTAAGAAATAATCAGGCCATGCTAATGCATCATTCGATATTCCCATAAACAATAAAATAGCAGCTTTAGCAGAATCTTTTGGTTGCATTGATTCATGCCAAATACTTATAGAATCATTTAATGCAAATCCAGTATCTCCTTTAACTAACTCAGGCACTTCGGATTTAACAACTTCCTGAAATATTGATTCTGCTTCTGTAGATAATTTAGGTGTAGACGATATGAAAATTATTATTCCGATAAATACAATAAGAATAATGGTAACAATACTTATAAAAAGAATTTTAAAAAATTTCATCATTAAATAAATTGAGTATTAAACTATAAGAATTCCATAATAGATTCTTCAATTTCTTTCATATCAAATGGTTTTCTGAAATATTTATGGATCAATCGTTCGTTTAATGCATCTGCAATTTCTTCAGTAATATCAAATCCGGTTAAAATAAAAAAACGGATATGTGGAAAATCCTTCTTTGCTAATTTAATAAATTCAATGCCATTCATCCCGGGCATTTTCATATCACTAATTACAATTAAAGTTTTAGGATTTAATTTTAATAAGTCTAATCCTTCATCTCCAGATTCAGCAGTTAAAATATTAAATTTCTTTTTAAAATTAATCTCAAACAACTTTAAATTAAGTTCTTCATCATCGACATAAAGTAATGTAGTTTTCTCATCCATAAGGCTTATTCTTTATTCAAAGGTAATGTTATTTTTACAGTTGTTCCGTCCCCTTCTCTTGACTCAAAATCAATAGTCCCGTTATGCTCTTCTATAATATTGTATGTTATAGATAATCCTAAGCCGGTACCCTCGCCCGTTTCTTTTGTTGTAAAAAATGGATCTAAGATTTTTGGCATATTTTGGACACTTATCCCACAACCAGAATCAGATATACTTATTGTCATTTTTTTTGTAGAAACTGTTGTCTTTATAACAACCACTCCTTTTTCATCAATAGCCTGCACTGCATTTGATAATATATTTATCATTGCTTGATGCAATTTACCTTCGTTCCCATACAGCAAATGTGTATCTTGAGTATAATTCTTTTCAATTACAATCCTTTTAGAAATCAGATTTCGAAGTATTACAAGACAATTATCTATAATAGCATGAATATCACATTGAATAAAATTTGAATCATTGCGTCGATTGTAATGATTAAGACTCGTTACAATATTTGCCGCCCTCTCGATTCCAGTATTAATTCCTTCAATAAGCGGAAATAGCTCATCCTTATGTTCTTTTAAATTTTCTTTGATATATTGCTCAATCCCAAAAGCACCTCCTTTAATAAAATTAAGAGGATTATTAATTTCATGAGCTACACCAGAAGCCAACACTCCAAGTGAGGCCATCTTTTCAGCCTGGACAAGCTGTTTTTGAGCATTTTGCAAGTTTATTAAAACAGCTTCCAGCTCTTCACGTTGAAGATGTAGTTCTTCGTTCGTAGACACAAGTTCCTCATTAGATGCTGCAAGTTCTTCAGTACGATCTTTAACAAGTAACTCAAGATGATTTCGATACTTTTCAAGTTCTTTTTCTGCTTGCTTTCTATCAGTTATATCTCTAACAACGGCATGAATTATTTTTTTGTCAGCATCATTTGAAATTGCAGTTAACAATACCTCTACTGGAAAAATTTCTCCTTTATTTTTAATATGTAACCATTCAAATCTGTGTGTTCCGTTTTTTAAAGCAGTTTTCATCATTTCATCTGCTTTTTCAACTGAATTTCTACCATCGACTTGAGACTCAGGAGATATTTGTGATGGATGAACATTAAGTACATCCTCCTTCGAATTATATTCGAGTATTTCTATAGCTGCCTTATTACATTCTACAAATTTTCCATTCTCAATTATTAATATTGCATCTCCTGATTTTTCGTAAAGTTCTTTAAATTTAACTTCACTTTCTTTCAATGCTTTTTCGGCTTGTTTGCGTTCGGTAATATTCTCAACAAAACCCTCATAATATAATATTTTCCCTTCAGCATCACGCACAGCACGGGCATTCTCCATAAGAAGAATAGTCTCGTCATTTTTCTTTTTCCATTCTGCTTCAAAATTTTTTACAAATCCTTGCTTTTCAATAAGCTTTATAAACTTTTTTCTTGTCGATTTAACAAAATCATTTTCAGTTTCAAGGTTTCTTTTATTAAGTTCTTCCAGCGAATCAAAACCAAGCATTTTTATAATGGCAGGATTGGATTGCAAGATCTTACCTTCGGGTGTAGTTTGATAAATACCTATTTGAGCATTTTCAAAAAGTGTTCTATATCTTAACTCGCTTTCTCTAAGATCTGATTCAATTTTTTTCCGTTCAGTAATATCAATAAGTGAAAACTGTAATAGTGTTTCATTATTTGACTGAAACGATAATAAATGAACTTCGGCGTCCCAAAGTTCACCATTTGGTCTTTGATGAAGCCATTCAAATGTTACACTCTCATTTTTCAACGCTTCTTCTATGTAAGATGCTGCTTTAATATTTGAAGGGGTGCCATCATATTGAATATCGGCAGAAACATCAACCGGAGTTTTGCCCAAGGATTCTTCTCTTGATGAAAATCCATAAATTTTAATAGCAGCTTCATTAATATCAATATATTTAAATGAAGTTGATTCCATAACTATTATAGGAACTTTAGAGCTATCAAATACTCTCTGCCGAAACATTTCGCTTTGCCGTAATGCCTCATCAGCTTTCTTAAGTTTTAAATTGTCAGATTCAGCTTTTTCTAATGATTGTTTATTAATTTTAAAAATGTTGTAACCAACTAATCCGGAAAAGAGAATTGCTATTGAAGTGTCCATAATAAAATCAATCGCTGTTGGATAAGATAAATTAAGCTGATCTTTTATAAAAAAAACAAATCCTATGAGCATTAATAAATTTGCCAATATGTAAAATACAATTGTAATTTTATATTTAGTGATAAATAAAGGAGTTAGATTTATTAATGCAATAATTAATATAATAGTATCTAAGCGGGTGATAGCATTCCCTTTGTGCACAAACATTACAACCCAAACACAAGCCATTGCTGTAGTCATAAATAAATGAGTAGAAACACTATATTTCCCTTTTACTAATAAATAAATACAAAATGCAAATACAAGTATAATTGCAATTTCAGAAAGAATTACAGGAAGAAAAAGACCATCGTACTCAGGACTATTCAATTGAACATAAATTGACGAAAAAAGAAGCAAGCTTACACCAACAATCGCTGCTATGCATAAATAGAAAATAAAACGAGCTTTCTGTTGTATTGAATAATCCGATTTACTATAATAGCTTAATACTTTAGGAAACTCATTTTTTTCTTTCATTTATTATACTTTCAGGTTTATACAGCATATATAACAAAGCCTCTCCTCTCTACTACTTGATTAGTAACTGTATATTACCCATAAATTTAAGTAATGTTTTACTTATATACAAGATGAAAAACAAAAAGGGTAACAATGCTGCTACCCTTTTGATTAAATATCTTTATTAATTCTATATTTTACTCTTTATATCTTTCCAGGTTTCGTCACTCATTTTTGATCCAATTACTTCAATTACTTTACCAGCACATAACGAACCAATTTTACCACATTCATCCATAGGTAAATTATTAACTAATCCATATAAAAAACCCGAAGCAAATAAATCACCAGCACCGGTTGTATCAACAGGATTTACTTTTATTGGATCTATTCTATAAACTTGACCATTACTTTTTACTAATGAACCCTTACTCCCAATTTTTACAATAGCAATTTCACATTGTTCTGCCAATTCATTTAGAGATTCTTCTGGTTCTTTTCCTGTAAACGCTTTTGATTCTTCTTCGTTAGCAAAAATGATATCAACGTAATTCTTTACATAACTTTTAAGAAATTCTAAATTATCTTCAACTACATTGAAGCTTGCCATATCAATAGAAATTTTCATATTATTAGCTTCTGCCAACAAAGCTGCTTTTAACATTAAAGCATGGTTTTGCACCAAATAACCTTCAATATGTAGAATTTTATAATCTTTAAACTGATCAGCAATTAAATCAGAATCAGTTAATTCAATAGCCGCTCCCAGATAAGTTGCAAAAGTTCTTTCAGAATCTGGAGATATAAGAGCTATTGCTCTTCCTGTATCTGTTTTACTTTTTAACATGAATGGCTCAATTCCCTTTGCTTTCATATCATTACTAAAGAATTCGCCAAATTCGTCGTTTCCAACTTTTCCAATATAACCTGTGGCTGCACCTAAATTTGCTAAACCATGAATAGTATTTGCTGCCGAACCTCCTGATGATTGCGACTTATCACAATTCGCTGTTTCATTATTTATTTTATCCGCAAAATCTCTTTCAGACAATTGCATGCTTCCTTTTCTTAAAGAAAATTTATCCAATGTTGAATCATCTTGTAATTTGGTCATTATATCAACCAAAGCATTCCCTATTCCTAATACTTTATCCATTATTTAAATATTTAATTCATAGTAAGCTACAAAAATAAAAAAAGATTATTTGAAAAGCCTTTAAAATATAAGAAAACAAAAAAAAATATTAAAAACATCCTGAATAATTTGGTTTATATTATAAACTACTTTATGTTTACAACGTATTTAATTAATAAAAAGTAATTATGGAAACAAATGAAAAAGTATTAAAACCTGAAGAAAGTCTTCAGATAATAGAAAAAATGATACAACGAACACAAAAGAATCTGCATGATAGCAGTTTCTATTTTTTGCTTTGGGGTTGGATTATACTAATTGGTAATCTTGGTCATATTATAATGAACAGAATTCCAACTATTGATAAACCCTACTTAATATGGTTGATCGTAATTCCCGGAATTATTGCCAATTTTATTTACGGAATGAAACAAGGAAAAAAGAACTGTGTTCGCACCCATCTTGATCGTGTTAACTTTCTGAATTGGATGTCATTTTTAGTTGGTTATGCAATCGTTATTGTTTTTATGAAACAATTCAATTATAAGGTTACACCATTGATATTTATACTTGCCGGAAACGCTACCTTTTTAACAGGTATTATCATAAAATTCAAACCCTTAATCTGGGGAGGAATTGTATTTTGGCTTGGGGTAATTTTACAATTTGTTTTACCAATTGAATATGTTGAATTTGTATCTCCTGTTGTTATTATTTTGGGATATTTAATACCTGGATATTTGTTGAAATTTCAAAATAAAAAAGATGCTTAAGAAACTAGATCCTTTATTACATTCCGAATTGCGTTTAGCAATTATGTCTCTTTTAATTTCTGTTGAAAAAGCTGAGTTCACATTTATTAAAGAGAAAACTGAAGCTACTGCAGGCAATATCAGTGTTCAAGTAACTAAGTTGGAAAATGCCGGATATATTTTAGTAGAAAAAGGATTTAAAGGTAAGATACCTCATACAACATGTACCATTACCAAAACTGGAATAAAAGCATTTGAACAATATGTTAAAGATTTAAAAGAATATCTAAAGCTTTAATTTTTTTATCATTATGGTTTATTTTATAAACTTGTTTATATTTATTTAGCAAGAATTGTCAACTAAACAGCAATAAATGTCAACCTAATAATAAGAGTTAGAAATAAATTTGAAAATGAAATAACATATTAAAAACTAAAAAAATCAAATCATGAAAAAAATAATTATAATACTATTGACAGTTGTATTAACTGTATCTGGCTTAGCATTATCGGCACAAAATGATAAAATAATTCAGCTTGAGAAGAAAGCAATTATTGCTTACGCTAACTCCAGTGTATTTATGTGGAAACAAGTTGTTCAGGAACTGGAGACAATTGTATCAGATAAATCGCCTGTTTCCGACAAAATCTCTGCACTCATATTTAAATATGGATTACTTTATTCATGTCTTTCAAATAAAGATGAAGACACTTATGAAATGTATATTGATAAAACCCTGGAAGAACTGGAAACTCTTTTAAAACAGAATCCTGAATCATCTGAGCTATATACAATTTCTGCCGCACTAATGAGTGTTCAAATGGGTTTTAGTCCAATGAAAGGCATGACCTTGGGCTCTTTAAGCGGAATTCACATTGATAAAGCAATTAAACTTGATTCCTTAAATCCTGCTGCATGGAGGCAACATGCAAGCTCTAAATACTTTACGCCTAAAATGTTTGGAGGTGATATTGATATTGCAATTAAAAGTTACGAGCATGCAATTAAATTATTTGAAAAATCGAACCAAATTAATAATTGGATGTATCTGGATGCACTTGCCTGGTTAGGAGTTGCTTATGAAAAAACGGAACAACCAGATAAAGCAAGAAAAGTTTATGAAAAAGCTTTAGCTGCAGAACCAAATTTTGGATGGGTAAAGAACCATTTATTACCAGGATTACAAAAATCTTAATATCTGATAATCAATAATCATGAAGTGTTTATCCATAGTTTTCTTTTGCACAATACTTTCTTTAAATCTGTTTTCGCAGGAAAACATATTCCAAGGTCGTATTATTGATCGTCACACTAAAGAAGCTTTACCTGGTGCAAATATTTTTTTGAAATCAGATTGGGGTGTTGGAGCAACCAGTAATAGCAACGGTAATTTTAAACTTATAATTCCCGGTTATCTTATGCAGGACTCTGTTATTATAAGCTTCATCGGATATAAGGAAGCTCGCCTTCTTGTATCCGATAAAATAAAAAGTGTTACTATTGAATTAGAGCCTTTTGCCCAACTTATCGAAGAATCTGTAGTAACAGCCCGTAGAATAATTGCTGAAGAGTTTACAGTAAAGCAAATAAAGCAGATGGAAATATATTTAAATCCAGCCGCTAAAGCCGATGTTCTATTAGCAGTGAATGCTATGCCATCTTCAACTACTACAGATGAATCTGCAAGTATTAGCTTACGTGGAAGCCGACCTGACGAAACCGGTATATTTCTAAATGATGTTCCGGTTTATGATGCTATTCGTTTTGCTCAGTTAGATGGAATTGGAACCTTTAGCATCTTTAATACTGATGTAATTGAACGCATGCATGTTTTTGCTGGAAATCCTCCGTTGGAATACGGAAATACATCATCGGGTCTGGTTAGTTTACAAACAAATGATAATATCCCAACTGATCCCACAAATTCTTTAGCAATTTCTCTGGCAAATTTTGGAGGATTAACGACCTGTAAATTGGGAGATAAAACCGCTTTAATTGCTTTTGGAAACTATCAGCCATCGGTGATTTTTACAAAAAAATCACGAAGCCATGCAAGATTTGAAAGATTTTCATTCGGCAGATGTAGGATTACATATAATCCATAACGTGAATAAGAATGTCCGGTTTAAGATATTTAATTATAGCAATTCTGAAGGTTATGACTACGAATTTAGAACTCCGGGTTATACTGGGTTGTTTAATATGACCAAACTAAGAAATTACACTATCGCCAACTTCATAAAACAAAAGGAAAATAGTGAAATAATGATTAATGGTGGATACAGTATTTCCAGAGAAAGTTTTCAATACAGTATTACTGATCTTACAATCGATAAGCAAGACGCGTATTTTTCAACAACGTATCAATATTTTTTTAGTAAAATCAGCCTTAAAACCGGAGTTTCTGTTGATTATCGGGAAAGTGATACTAAAGGTGCAAAAGCAATTTACTATTATGCTCAATCAACGGAGCATCCTTATGTGGAGTTTACATCGTTTGAGTCATTCTTTTTACCGGAATTGTTTCTTTATGGGAAATATTATTTAACCGATAATTTAATTCTTGGAACAGGTGTAAGAAAAAATATTAAGGTGTATGACATATCGGACTTTTGGAGCTATCAGGCTAATTTGAATTACAAATTAAATAATAAACACAACTTTAATTTATCTGCAGGTAATTACAATAAGCTATCTATGCCAAATGCCGAGCAGTATTCTGTAACTCATTTTGAAAGTAATCAAATAACTTTGGATTATACTTTTAAAACCAACAAAATAGAGTTACAAGCTGCTATATTTAATAAAGAAACTGATTATGACGATAAAACGAATTATGTTAATGGAGGTGAAATATATTCGAAAATAAATGTTAAACCTTTTGAAATACAACTTTCATTTACTGCCGTTGATGCTGAAATAAAAAACGGCAATACATCTCATCCATCAAATTATGATTTAGACTATTTTATAAAAAGCGCAGTTAAATATAATGTTAAGGGTAAGTTTGAAATTAGTGCAATCTATACTTTCCGACAAGGAACCCATTATTTGCCGGTTTTATATAGTAATTACGATTCTGGATTAGATACTTATTATCCGACATATAACGAATGGAATAACTCACAGAGATTGCCCGATTATCATAAGATAGATTTCTCAATTTCAAAATTTTGGGTAATCAACTCAGATTTAGCGTTGGTATTATTTGCAAATGCAAGTAATATACTAAATACTGGGAATGTTCGGGCAATAAACTACAACTCTGATTATTCCGTTGCTTATAATGAATTCTTCGCAAGAAGAACCTTCTACTTTGGGGTGAGTATAATGTTTTAACTATTTACTTAACCAACCATTCTTTCGCCTCTTCTAAATCATCAAATCCCTGAATGCTTGTTCCAGAGAAAAGATTAATCGTATTTAATAATATTCGCTGAGTATTTGTTAACCCAACAAAAGCCTTTCTTTTGCTGAACGATTTGACCTTATTATTAATTTCTTTTAATGATTTTAAAACCTCTGAGGTTGCAAAAGACCCTTTAGCATCAATAATCTCAAGTAAGTTATTTTGATTTAAATTTACTATAAAATCAGAAGTTTCAGTCATAACCTGTAATGCTAGTTCGGGAGTTTTTAGATTTGTCCAATCCGAAATATAAATCTTTTTTCCTTTATGAAATATGGGATAAATTCTTTTTGACATAATGTTGTTTTAAGTTTATAAGAGTTTGGTCTGTAACTTATTCGTAATAAAAAAAGGTTACTCAATTTATGAATAACCTTTTTCTTTTCAAACTAATTTTTCTTTTTATAATAATTCATTAAGCTTTTCTGTTACATTTCTTTCGATTCTTTCAATTACTTCTTTTGCGTCTTCTTTTTGAAAATTATCTCCTGTAATTTTTTCGTATAATTCTATATAACGATTTGTTACTTGGTCAATATATTCGTTTGGCATATCCGGTATTTGCTGTCCTTCTTTTCCTTGAAAACCTCTTTCCATTAGCCACTCTCTCACAAATTCTTTTGATAACTGCTTTTGGTTTTCATCATTATCTTGTCTTTCCTGATAACCTTCTAAGTAAAAGTAACGCGAAGAATCCGGTGTATGAATTTCATCAATTAGGTATATTTTCCCTTCTTTTCTTCCAAACTCATATTTTGTATCAACCAAAATCAAACCCATTTTTTCAGCAATCTCTGTTCCTCTTTGAAATAAAGCTAAAGTATACTCTTCTAACTTTTCATATTCTTTTTTTGAAACTAAACCTTGTTTTATAATCTCTTCACGAGAAATATCTTCATCGTGTCCCTCGTGTGCTTTAGTTGTTGGTGTTAAAATTGGGGTTGGAAATCTTTGGTGTTCTTTCATTCCTTCCGGCATTGCAACACCACAAATCTCACGTTTCCCTGCTTTATACTCACGCCAAGCATGTCCGGTTAAATATCCACGAACGACCATTTCTACCTGATATGGCTCTACGTAATGTCCAATTGTTACCATTGGATCCGGCACTGCTATTTTCCAGTTTGGAACTATATCTGATGTTGCATCTAAGAATTTATCTGCAATCTGATTTAATACTTGTCCTTTATATGGAATTCCTTTTGGTAAAACTACATCGAATGTAGAAATTCGATCGCTAACTACCATCACTAAATATTGATCATCGATATTATAAACATCACGAACCTTGCCGTGATAAACATCTTTTTGTTTTGGAAAATTAAAATCTGTTTTTACTACTGCTTGTGCCATAATTTAGTTTATAGTTAAAAGTTATTAGTCAATAGTACTTATATAAGTATTCTAAAATTTGTTAATATTAAATTTAAATTATTTATTATTTTCCTCTGTATCGAGATTTTCATAAGCATTAACAATATATTTTACGAGATGATGTCTGATAATATCTCGTTCATCAAATTCAACTATCGAAATTCCTTTTATGCCTTTAAGAATTTTCATTGCCTGTATTAATCCTGAATTGTGCTTTGGACGTAAATCAATCTGTGTTGTATCGCCATTTACAATAAACTTTGCGTTTTTACCCATACGAGTAAGAAACATTTTTAACTGGTTAATTGTTGTGTTTTGCGCTTCATCAAGAATAACACACGCATTATCTAATGTTCTACCACGCATGTATGCTAATGGAGCAATTTCAATCACATCATTTTCTATTAATTCAGCCAGTTTTCGTGGATGAATCATATCCATTAAAGCATCATATAATGGTCTTAGATAGGGATCAAGTTTTTCTTTTAAGTCTCCAGGCAAGAATCCAAGATTCTCGCCTGCTTCTACAGCAGGACGTGTTAAAATAATACGTTTTACTTCTTTGTTTTTAAATGCTCTTACAGCTAATGCAATTGCAGTGTATGTTTTTCCGGAACCAGCAGGTCCTATTGCGAAAAGCAAATCATTTGTGTCGTATTCATCGACTAATTTCAGTTGATTCACAGTTCTGGCTTTTATTGGACGTGCATTATTCCCATAAATTAATGCGTCGTCAGACTCTTCTTTTCTTTTTAATAATTCTCGTCCTTCTCCTCTTATTAAAGCTTCAAATTCAATATCTCCCAGCTTTTTAAACTTCAGAAAATATTCAATTACAAGCTGTAAAGTTTCTTCAAAATCATTAATTTGGCTTTCTTCTCCCTTAACTTTGATTTCATCGCCACGTGCTATAATTTTTAATTCAGGATAAAAGCTTTTAAGAATTTCAAGTCTGGTATTCTTAACGCCATATACATTTACAGGTTCAACTCCTTCTAAATAAATAACCTTTTCTATCATATATTTTCCTGTTACATACAAACTAATATCTCCGGCAACGTATTGCATTCAATATCAGATTACAAAGGTAAAGCATCTGGTATTAGAATCATCGAAAATAGCAAAAAATATTTGTGCAGTTTTTTATTTAAGAATAGAGTTACAACAAAGTTTTTAACAAAATTTTATTGTTTCAGATTTTATTTATTAAATCTTCGATTCTTATTATCTAAAATCTGTAATAAACCTTTAAATTTGTATCTTTAAAAATAAATCATGTAAAATGATTTAATACGAATCTATGTCGATAATTACTTTAACAACAGACTGGAATAAAGACGATTACTACGCAGGTGCCGTAAAAGGGACTATCTTAAGTAATTGTCCTGATGTTACTGTTATTGATATTACACATCAGATTAAGCCATTTAATATTTATCAAGCAGCATTTATTTTAAAAAACACTTATAAATATTATCCTTCAGAATCAGTTCATATCATTGGAGTAAAAACTGAGCCATTTGCTGATCACAACTATTTAATTGCTGAATTCGATAATCAATATTTTTTAGGAACTGACAATGGTGTTTTTAGCTTGCTTTTTAAAGATGATGATACTGTTAAATATTTTTCGTTAAAAGATTACGAACAATCAAGTTTCCCGACACTTAATGTTTTTGCAGCAGTTGCCTGCAGTCTGGTTCAAGGCGAAAAACCTGAATCAATAGGAACTGAAGCAGAAGCAATTAATCGAAGAGTTCCTTTACGCGCTACAATCGAAGAAAATATTCTTACAGGCAGTGTTGTTTACATTGATTCGTTCCAGAATGCAATTACGAATATTTCGAAAGATTTATTTGATCGAATTGGTAATGGAAAACCTTTTAAGATTTATGTTCAAAGCAATCATTACGTGATTTCTAAAATCAACAAAGCTTATCAGGAAACAACAGTAGGTGAAATACTGGCTATATTTAATTCATTAAACCTGCTTGAGATTGCTATTAATGGAGGAAATGCCGCGGAGTTATTAAATCTGGATACAAACTCGTCTATCAGAATTAAATTTCAATAGAATTAGAGAACTTTAAATAAATATAATGAAGAAGGAATTAGAAGCATTTGATCGCCTTTTAAGTATAATGGATGAGTTGAGAGAAAAATGTCCGTGGGATCAAAAACAAACCATTGAAACATTGCGATCACTCACTATAGAAGAGACTTACGAACTTGCAGATGCCATCATAAAAAGTGATTACAAAGAGCTTAAAAAGGAACTGGGAGATTTATTGCTACACATTGTTTTTTACGCAAAAATAGGCTCAGAGAAAAAGGAATTTGATATTACGGATGTTATAAATGGAATAAATGAAAAACTAACACATAGACATCCACATGTTTTTGGTGAGATTAAAGTGCAAAACAGTCGTGAAGTTGAAGAAAACTGGGAACAAATTAAAATGAAGGAAAAGGATCGCGACAACTCAGTTCTTTCAGGAGTTCCAGAATCATTGCCGGCTTTAGTAAAAGCAAATAGAATACAGCAAAAAGTGCGTGGTGTTGGTTTCGATTGGGACGAAAGAAGTCAGATTTGGGATAAGGTTAAAGAAGAACTGGGCGAACTGGAGCATGAAGTAGAATCTGAAGATCAGGAAAAAGTAGAAGCTGAATTCGGAGATTTATTTTTCTCACTTATTAATGCTGCCCGCTTATATGATATTGATCCTGAAACAGCCTTAGAAAGAACCAATAAAAAATTTATAAAGCGCTTTAATTATCTTGAAGAACAAACCTTGAAAAAAGGCATTTCGCTTAAAGATATGAATCTGGATGCAATGAATCTGATTTGGGAAGCTGCTAAACAATTTGATTAAATAAAAAAATCCACAGATTTGCGGATTTTTCATTATATGATAAGTTAGAAGAGCTTATTCTTCTTTCTTTTCGTCTTTCTTAACTACTTTTTTAGCAGCTGCAGGTTTCTTTTTAGAAGTTCCTGCTTTTGGAGCAGCAGCTTTTGGTGTTGCCTTTTTTGCTGGAGCTTTTTCTTCCTTTGGTTCTTCTTTAACCTCTTCCTCTTTCACTTCTTCCTCTTCGAAATTTAACATTTCAAATTTGTGAAGAATATTATACCAGTTTATTACTTTCTTAATATCAGAAACATAAACTCTGTCTCTGTCATAATCAGGTAATACTTCTGCAAAATAATTTTTAAGTTCATTAGCCGATGATTTATGAGCGATTGCTAATCCCCCATTTTCCTTTTCACTAATTTTCTTAAAAATATCCTTTAATGGCAAATCTTCGGTATCAGTAAAAATTGCAATATCTTCTAACGCACTAATCTTAGCAGTTGCGCTTGCATTCATTCTGTTTTTATCTTCAAGAGACTCAACAATAATACCTGATCTTCCCTGTGAAATATATCTATATAATCCACCATAACCCGAAATTGACAAAATATCTTTTAACATAGATTCTTATTTTGTTTTGTTTTAATGAACTGCAAAAATACAATTCAAATTTAGATTCAAAAATAGTTTAACGAATTTTTTACAATTTATTCGAATAATAAATTAATTTATTCCTCTTTCCTTTTTTATTTGTTCGTAAGCTTCATTTACTTTCTGAAATTTCTCCTTAGCTTGTTTTTGAAAATCTTCGCCCAAATGACTCACTTTATCAGGATGAAATTTAACTGCCATTTTTCTATATGCCTTTTTAACCTCATCATCGGTAGCCGTTTTTTCAATTTCAAGAATCTTATATGAAGAATTTACATCTGCAACAAACATCGATTTTATCGATTCAAAATCCTTTGAACTTACTCCCATATATCCTGAAATAGAAGCAATTGTATTTAATTCAGAGATATCTACTTTACCATCGGCTTGAGCAACTCCAAATAATAAATGCAACAGTTGCAATCTGGAGGAGTAATCCATATTCTGCTTAATTTGCACTCCAACCGATTGTACAGGTATATTTTGATTCAAAATATCGCGAAGCATTTTTAAAGCTTCAGTTGCAGATTCTTCTCCAAACGATTGAATAAAATATTTTTTAACAAAATTCAATTCTGATTTTAAAACTTTGCCATCGGCTTTCATCACTGCAGCAACCAACACAAGGAGTGTCATTGCAAAACTTCCGGTAGTTGTTGTTGAATATCCCTTTTCCTTAGCAAATTCTGGTGCTTCAAATAAAGATCCTAATGCAAAACCTAATATTCCTCCAATAGGACCAAAAACCGCCCATCCTAATCCGCCTGCTATCCATTTCCCAAACTTTCCCATTTCTATTTTCTTCTATTTAAAATTTTCTGATGTATTTCTAAAACCTGTGGTAAAACCATTTTTTTACCATCATTATAGATTGTGTAATCAGCAAGAGACATTCTTTCCTCATCGCTCAATTGATTTTTCATTCTACTTTTTACAGATCCAAATGGAACCTGATCTCTTTCTATAACTCTATTAATTCTTATTAACTCATCAGCATGAACATTTATTGTAATATCCAGTTCTTTATGTGCTTTGCTTTCAAATAATATAGCAGCCTCTTCAATTATATATGGATAATTCTCTTTAGTCTGGCTCCAAAGAATAAATGATTCTCTGACTTTTGGATGAACTATTGAATTAATCTTTTTTAATGCATTTTCATTTTCAAAGATTATAGCAGCAAGCTTCTTTCTGTTAATTCCTTCGGTATTGTAAATATCATCTCCAAATTCTTTCTTAATTTGCGTAATAACTTTATCATCTGAACTCATGATTTTTTTAGCTTCGTAATCAGCATTAAAAACAGGTATTCCAAGACGATTAAATACTTCGCTTATAAGAGTTTTCCCGCTACCTATTCCTCCTGTTAAACCTACAGTTATCATTATTTTCTTTCGATAATATATTCTACAGTTTTCGGATTGTATCTTAAAGACCTTATATAGTCCGGTGAGTTCTGAATTTTTATATTCAGTAGATTAAGTTCATTAGTTGTTTCCTTAAAATCAACAACAGCTTCAAATAATTCAGGAAGTACTTTTTCATAATCGCTTAATGCAACCAAATATGTAACTGTTATTTCTTTTGGAAAAGTTCTTATTATTAATGAATCAGGAACGTTAACAACATGCAATTTTATTTTTTGAGATCCTTCAGTAAACTTTTCGACATTTATTGAATAATCCACTTTGTCTTCAGAAAAATTTACATTATTAATCTTCATTAACTTAATGTCATCCTTAAAGTTTACTTCCAAATCAAGTAATTCTAATTGACTTGTATACACCTCATTAATAGTATCAACAATAGGTTCTGCTCCTGAAATTGTAATACTATCCGGATTAAAATTTATATCTCCGTAAATCATAAACTGAGTTGCAGGTTTAGCGTTAATACCTGAAGCTATAGGAACCTTCTTAAAAATTCTTTCGGCAAATTCAAAATAGATTGTATCAGGTGAAATTGAAACTATTTCAAGCTCTGAGCTCAGTTGATTCTCAATTTTATCATCCATTAATCGCGTTAATGCATAAAGTTTTGAGAAATCTGAACCTGAAAGCATTCTCAGAGTAATGGAGTTTACGTTAATCTGAAATGGTAAAAACTTATTACTAATTTTATATTCAAGCAATTTATAGCCATGAGCCCGCACACGAATATTGAAATATTCGGGCAGTTCATTTACCAGAATTTTTTCGGGAGGCATGTTTGTATACCTAACCGGAAGTGAAATATCGGTAACATATTCTTCTTCAAGTTGATTTAAAAACCAGAAGATTGTTGCTAAAACAACAAAAAACAAAAAGACAATAAGCCTTCGATCGGCTTTTATATTCTTTTTATTAAGAAAATTTTTAATATTATCTTCAATATTTTTTGCTACCACGGTTGTTATAAAAAGAAAACGTTTAATCCAAATAGTATTAAACGTTTTCAGGTTAAACTATTTTGCAGCACTAATATCGGAAGAATCTTTTAAAATAGCACTTTTATCAATCTTAATTTTCACATTATCGTCAATTTCAACAATAATATGATTATCCTTAATTGCATTTATTTTACCATAAATACCACCTGTTGTAATAACTTTATCGCCTTTTTGAATAGCTTCTCTGAATTTTCTTAAATCCTTCTGACGCTTCATTTGAGGACGAATCATAAAAAAATAGAATACTACTACAATTAATAATAGAAAAATGAAAGATGAATAAGGACTTTGACCTTCAGCAGGCTGTCCCATTAATAATACATTCAATAAACTGTTCATAATTTTTGTTATTTAAGATTTATAATTATTTGCTAAAACATTTGCTTTAATTGTCAACGTTTTTTCTTTGATTACAGTATTTAGTTTAAGAGTAACGCTTTTGTACTGCATTCCTCTTTTCCCTTCGCTATTAAAAACTACTTCAATTTTACCTTCAGCACCAGGTGAAACAGGTTCTTTACTATACTCAGGAACAGTACAACCACAAGTAGAAAAGGCATCGTAAATAATTAAATCGGCCGATCCTTTATTTACAAATTTAAAAGTAAATGCTACTTGTTCACCTTGAACTAAAGTTCCAAAATCATGGTAAGTTGTATCAAATTTTATCTCAGGAACACCTTCTGTATCAGCTATATGATTAACTTCCAGTTGTTTTTCCTTATTTAATGAACATGATACAAAAGCAATACTAATAATAATTACTAAAAATAAGATTTCTTTTCTGCTGATCATATTTGCAATAAATACTATTTAGAATCAATAACTTCACCAATTAAACCTCTTCCGGTTTTTTTGATTTTACCATTTTCTTTTAAATGCTCAACAATTTTGTCGAGAATTCCGTTGATAAATATATTACTTTTTTCTGTACTGTAATACTTAGCTATTTCAATATATTCATCGAGACTAACTTTTACAGGAATTCCAGGAAATTCAACCATTTCAGAAATAGCAAGACTCATTACAACGATATCCATAAAAGCAACACGCTCTACATCCCAATTCTTAATAAATTTTGAAATAAGATCCTCATGTTCTTTATGATTTAGGATTGCTCTTCTGAACAACTTCTTTACGAAATCTTTGTCTTCATCATCTTTAAAAAGAGGCATTAACTCAACTGTTTCATCGCTTGAAGCTTTGAATGATCGTAAAGTTTTTAGAATCATTCCGATAACAAATTCTACATCGTCATTCCAAAAGATACTTAGTTCTTCAAGACTCTGATGCAAAGGCTCAAAATTGACAATTATTTTGGAGTAAAGGTTCGAAACAAATTTCTTATCCTCATTAAATCCTGAACTCTCCTTAGTCATATACTCATTATACATTTCCGATTCACGGATTTCGTTGTATAAATTTTTAATTAACTCAGGAGAATTAATCCAACTCAATTTCTGCTCACTTAAATATTTTTTAAGATCCAGATTTTCATTTAAAAGTTTTATTAATCTGTTATCAATAAATCGCGTATTAGGATTTAAATCTTCCTTTGTAGGCATTCTCTTTTTTCTTGCTAAGTCAATTCTTGATTCAGCATATCCAGCAATATCAATAATAAGTAATAATAGATAATGGTATAAATCGTAAGATTTTTGGATACTAAAAAACAATTCCTTTTCAGTCTGATTTACAGACTGTTCGCTTGATTTAAAATAAGCATAACAGATTTGAAGTGTTTTGATACGTAATAACCTTCTGCTTATCATTTTATAAGAACTCCTTAATAATTTATAGTTTAGTCTTTGAGCCTGCAAAGTAAATGTTTTTTTACTATACATAACAGGAAAAATAGCTTTTTTTAGAGCATCAACATTTATCCTTTGTTTATAACTGATATTTAGATGTGTAGCAGTTCATAAATCAATAACATGAATCAATTTTCTAAAAAAACTTATTTAGTTAATGAAATATTAAATATTTTTTTACTTTTGGGTGTTGATAATCTTTAAAACGCTAAATAATATTAAAATGGACGGATACGACAAAAAAGAAGGATTAGAGAACAATGGTGGTGAAAATGCACGTGAAGAAATTTTCTCTAAAGTTGTAAGAGCAGGGAAGAGAACTTACTTTCTCGATGTTAAAGCGACAAAAAGAAACGATTATTATTTAACTATTACAGAAAGTAAGAAAAAGTTTAATCGTGACGGCAGGCATTATTTTGAAAAGCACAAAGTTTTCCTTTATAAAGAAGATTTTGAAAAATTCTCTGAAAACCTGCAGGAAGTAATTGAGTATATTAAAGAAAATGCTCCAGAACAGGATCCTATTGAAAACACTGAAACAAATGTTGAGGTTGTAACAGAAGTTACTTCTAAGTTAGAAGCAGTTAAAACAGAAGGATATTCTTCAGATGTAGAATTCGATGATTTGGGTGATAAAACTGAATAAAAATTAAAAGCTGACAAAATTGTCAGCTTTTTTCTTTTTATCTTATTTACATATACTTTTTCATTTTTTCTTCGATAGTAACTTTACTATCTTTTCTATTTTGTATTTTAATATTTACAATTAATTCTTCAGCACCTGTATTAAAGCAGGCTTGCTGAACCTCCTCTACAACTTTCATTATTTCATTGTACGGTCCTTCTAAAACCGTTTCAAAAGGACAAACCTGATATTTCAATCCCGAATTGTGAATTACTTTAATTGCTTCATCAACTAATTCATACGAATCTTTTACTTTGGATTTTGGCAATACCTGTATTGCGATATTTACATAATTTTTCATATCTACTTAATACTTTTTTCTAATGTTAGAATAAAACTTTTGTTTTAACTCACCAAACTTACTATTTTAAATATTATTCTCTTCTTTACAGAAACAAAGCTTTAAAATTTATGTTATAAAAATACCCAAATGATGGTATTGTTTGAAAATATTAATAAGACTACTTTTGAGCCAAATAAAAAAATAAAATTTGTGTTTATTACAGTATGAAACTATCACAACTAAAAGATAATCAAGAAGGATATATAATAAAGGTTCGTGGTCGTGGTGCGTTTCGAAAACGAATCACCGAAATGGGATTCGTAAAAGGGAAAAAAATTACTGTAATAAAAAATGCTCCATTAAAAGATCCTATTGAATATAGCATTATGGGATATGAAGTTTCGCTTAGAAAAAGTGAAGCTTCGCTTATTGAGGTTATTACAAAGGAAGAAGCTAAAAAACTTGATTTTAATGATTATAATGGAGTAATTACTGAAGAGATTTTAAAAACATCTGCACATAAAAAAGGAAAAGAAATTCAAGTTGCTTTTGTTGGAAATCCAAATTCAGGTAAAACTTCTCTTTTTAATTTTGCTTCTCGTTCAAAAGAACACGTAGGAAACTACAGCGGTGTTACTGTTGATTCAAAAAGTGCAAAATTCAAGTTCAACAATTACTTGTTGAACCTTACTGATCTTCCTGGAACTTATTCTCTGTCTGCTTATTCTCCTGAAGAGTTGTATGTAAGAAAATACATTTTTGGCGAAATGCCTGATGTTGTTATAAATGTGGTTGATGCATCTAATTTGGAACGAAACCTTTATCTGACAACACAATTAATCGACATGGATATTAAAGTTATAATTGCTTTAAACATGTACGATGAACTTAGGAAAAAAGGAGATGAATTCAATTTCGATTCTCTTGGTAAAATGATTGGAATACCTATAATTCCAACTATTGGATCAAAAGGCTTTGGCATTAATGACCTTTTCAACAAAGTAATTGATGTTTATGAAGATAATGATCCAACTGTAAGACACATTCACATTAACTATGGTAAGGATGTTGAAAAATCTATAAAAACCATACAGGATCAAATTTGGGAAAATAAAAAACTAACCGATGTAATTTCTTCAAGATTTTATGCAATCAAGCTTTTAGAAAAAGATGCTTCAGCAAATTTCACATTATCTAAATGGGGAAATTATGAAAGTATAAAACAAACATCCGAAAAAGAAATCAAGCAGCTCGAGTCGTTAATTACAGAAGATAGTGAAACAATTATTACTGATGCAAAATACGGATTTATAGCAGGTGCATTAAAAGAAACATATAAAGGAAACATTAACACAAGAAGAAGAAAAACAGAAAAAATTGATCGGTTCCTTACTCATAAATATCTGGGATTCCCATTTTTTATTTTCTTTTTATGGCTTATGTTTCAGTCTACTTTCTCCTTAGGTCAATATCCTATGGAATGGATAGATTCTCTGGTAAGTCTACTTAGCGAATCAATGAACAGTATTATGGCTGATGGTCCTTTAAAAGATTTACTCGTAAATGGAGTTATTGGCGGTGTTGGTGGTGTGATAATTTTTCTACCAAATATTTTAATTCTTTTCTTCTTTATTTCATTAATGGAAGATACAGGCTACATGGCTCGTGCAGCATTTATCATGGACCGAATAATGCACAAAATTGGTTTACATGGTAGATCTTTTATTCCGCTTATTATGGGCTTTGGTTGCAATGTCCCTGCAATCATGTCAACACGAACTATTGAAAATAGACAAAACAGGCTTCTAACAATGCTTATTAATCCATTTATGTCATGTAGTGCCCGTTTACCGGTTTATGTATTAATAATTTCAGCTTTTTTCACTGAACATCCAGGCTTAGTTTTATTTTCAATATACATAATTGGTATTGCAGTAGCAGCCATTGTTGCAATACTCTTTAAAAAGACTATCTTCAAATCAAAGGAGATACCTTTTGTAATGGAGCTTCCACCCTATCGAATTCCTACAATACGTAATACAATTCGACACATGTGGCATAAAGGAGCACAATATTTACAAAAAATGGGTGGTGTAATTCTTATAGCTTCAATATTAATATGGGCGCTTGGATACTACCCAAAAAATATTGATTATTCAGTTAATTATGAGCAAGAAATAAATCAGATTAAAAAAGAGAATCCTATAAATAAGAGTAAATTAATTGATAATTTATTGTCTCAAAAACACAACGAACAACAAGCAAAATCTTATATTGGCCAAATTGGGAAGTTTGTTGAGCCAGTTATGAGACCTCTAGGATTTGATTGGAAAATGAGTGTTAGTATTTTGTCTGGAGTTGCAGCTAAAGAGATTGTAGTTAGCACAATGGGAGTTCTTTATCAAGCAGATGAAAATGAAGGCGGAAATAATCTGGTGAGTAGATTACAAAACGAAAAAGATGAAGATGGAAACAATCGATTTACACCTCTTGTTGCGTATGGATTTTTAATTTTCATCCTGCTCTACTTTCCATGCATAGCTTCAGTTGTAGCAATAAGCAAAGAATCGGGACATTGGAAATGGGCAATTTTTACGATGTTATACACAACATTTTTGGCTTGGTTTATGTCTTTATTAATATATCAGATTGGATCTTTACTAATTTAAATAAAGTTTTATGCAGGAAATAATCGTTTTTCTAATAATTATAATTTCAATCGGCTATACAATATATAGTTTTATTAAGGTTTTTGGAAAGAAACCAGAAAATAGTTGCGGTTGTTCTTCTTCCTGTAACGTAAAGCCAAATATCCCGCATTTTAAATCAGTTGCTCAAAAAAATTAGTAATCTTTATCAAGCTTCTTTTTATAAACCATATTAATTCATATTTTTAACTTCAAAATATAATTAAATTATTATGGATTACTTATTACTTGCCCTTGCGATAATACTAATAATTGTTGGTCTTATAGGATGTGTTTTACCAATTATTCCTGGTCCGCCTTTAAGTTTTTTAGGATTACTGACATTACATTTCACTCAATTTGGTGAGGGTGAATACACAACCAATTTTCTTTTAATTTTAGCTTTAATAGCAACTGTTGTAACTGTATTGGATTTTGTTGTTCCGGTTTGGGGAACAAAAAAGTTTGGAGGAACAAAAGCAGGAATGTGGGGTGCTACAATTGGGCTGATAATCGGGATGATTTTTCTTGGACCACTTGGACTTATATTTGGACCTCTTGTAGGTGCAATAATTGGTGAATCAATAAAAGGAGCAAACAATAAAGATGCATTCAAAGCTGGATTAGGAGCTTTCTTTGGCTTTTTAATGGGTGTTGGTTTAAAATTAGCAGCATCAGTTTATATTACCTGGCATTTTATTAAAGGTGTTTTTTAAATATCACTTTAAATTATTTATATATGGGAAATTTTAATAAAGATATCATCGTTCCGGTAAACTTTTCGAGCGATTCAGAAAACTCTCTTGAAGAAGCTGTTTTTCTATCAAAATTATTTAAAAGTAAAATTCATTTGATTAACGTAATTGAAGTTACAGATTGGTGGAGCAAATTAGTTCTTACAAAAGAAACAAAAGAAAAAATCACCTTGTTATCAATCGAGAACCTTAAAAAAGCAGCTGCACAACATCCGGAAATTGATTTTAAATTAGAAGTTCTTTTTGGTCGTATTCATGAGCAAATTCTAAAATATTCAACATCCATTGATTCAGGGCTTGTTGTTTTATGTGATAAGCATAAAGAAGAAAAAGAAAATAAGATTCTTGGTTCTACTGTAACACATGTTATAACAGAATCAAAATGTCCGGTAATTACAATTAAAAATAAAATCGATACTGAAATAAGTAATATAGTTGTACCAATAGATTTGTCTGAAGATACTGACAGACAAATATTATCTGCAATTGCATTTAATAAGTATTCAAATGCAACCTTGCATTTTGTTTCTGTACTTTTTCCTGGTTTCGGAACTCGTAATTTTAGAATAAAGAAAAAGGTTAATAAACTTGAGAAAACTCTCAAAGAAAACAATATTAAATTTACAATCAACCTAATAAAGAAACTTAAGGCATATGCTTATAAGGATATACTGGAATATTCAGAAAAAATAAATTCTGATTTAATTGTATTAATGACTCATAAAGAAAAATATCGCTTTGACAATTATATAGGTGCATTTGCCCATCAGATAATTAATTATTCAAAAGCTCCTGTGATGACCATTACATCGCAAGCGGCAAAAGCAGAAACTAAATCAGTTATTAATTCATTTGTTGATCCTCTGGGAATATTTAAGCATTAAATGTATGATTCAAATATTAAAATTGAATAAAAGCTTAATAATCTTTACCATATTATTACTGCTTGGATTACAATCTGCTTATTCGAAAAGTCAGATTGAAATAAGTCTATTAACTTGTTCAAGTGGTGCTGAAACATTTACAGCATGGGGCCATAGCGCTATAAGAATTATTGATCCAGAGTCCAATACAGATATTGTATATAATTTTGGACTTTTTGATTTCGATACACCCAATTTTTATCCAAAATTCATAAAAGGAAAATTAAAATATAAGTTAGGAGTTCACGACACCTATCATTTTTACACTAGCTATTTTGAAGAAAACAGACAGATTATTGAACAAAAACTTAATTTATCTGATGAAAATAAAACTAAGATTATTAGTAGGTTGAAATATTTGTACAAACCTGAAAACAGATATTACTTATATAGCTTTGTAGGGAAAAATTGCACTTCAGAATTGCGCGATCTTATACTGGAAAATGTAGAAACTAACTTTGATAATACTATAACTCAAAAATCATATAGAGATCAGTTACATGAATTTTTAAATGATAAATTATGGATGAAATTTGGGATGAGCCTGATAATGGGATATAAGATAGATCGAAATATTAACAAATTTGAAAGTCTTTTTTTACCTGATTATTTATGCGCAGGATTAAACGATTTGCAAACGAACAATCAACCTTTAGTAGAAAAAGAACAAGTATATAATAAAGTAGATGATTCAGGTAATGCTTATCCGTTTTTAATTAATCCAATACTTATATTTTCATTGATATTAGTTCTAATTGTATTGATAAAATCCAATTTTGTTCAAATTCCTTTGCAAATTATTATTGGATTATTAGGGCTTGTTATTTTAGTAGTTAGTTTATACACGGAACACCCTGAATTACAATACAATTTGAATCTATTATGGATAAATCCATTTTATATTTTCACTGCCTTTAAATTTAAAAACTATCCAAATATCAGGAAGTATTTAACACTATTTATTCAAGCATTAATTATTATCATGATTCCGATCTGGATATTTCATGTTCAACAATTTGAGCTAACATTTTTATTGATTTGTTCTGTCCTTACAATTTTCAACATCAGGATATTGGCAGCATTAAAAAAGAATTAATTAAACTATTTATATATAAAAAAGAAGAGCGTTTTCTGATATTCAGAAAACGCTCTTTATATAATTTTAGTTTTATGCTTAATTAAGCTCCTAATGTAGCAACCATAACAGCTTTAATAGTGTGCATTCTGTTTTCAGCTTCGTCAAATACAATAGATGCCGGAGATTCGAATACTTCGTCTGTTACTTCCATTCCATCTAAACCAAATTTTTGGAAAATTTCTTCTCCAACAGTTGTTTCTTTGTTATGGAATGCTGGTAAACAATGCATGAACTTACATTTTGCATTTCCAGTTGCATCCATCATTGCTTTGTTTACTTGGTATGGTTTTAATAATTCAATTCTTTCTTTCCATACTTCATCTGGTTCTCCCATTGATACCCAAACATCAGTATAAATAAAATCACAACCTTTAACACCTTCAGCTACATTATCAGTAACGATAATTTCAGCACCGGTTTCCTTTGCTATTGCATTAGCTTGAGCAACTAATTCTGCTGTTGGTTGTACTGCTTTTGGAGCTACAGAGCGGAATTTCATTCCCATTTTAGCAGCACCAATCATTAATGAATTACCCATGTTATTTTGTGCATCACCAACGTAAGCAAAAGTAACTTCATGTAAAGGCTTATCTGAATGTTCCATCATTGTTAAGAAATCAGCTAAGATTTGAGTTGGGTGGAATTCGTTAGTTAAACCATTCCAAACAGGTACACCTGCGTAAGCTCCTAAATCTTCAACAATATCTTGTCCAAAACCACGATATTCAATACCATCGTACATTCTACCAAGAACACGAGCTGTATCTTTCATTGATTCTTTTTTACCAATTTGAGATCCTGAAGGACCTAAATAAGTTACATGTGCTCCTTGATCTAAAGCTGCAACTTCAAATGCACAACGTGTACGAGTAGAAGCTTTTTCAAATATTAACGCAATATTCTTACCTGTTAATCTAGGTTGTTCTGTACCGTTGTATTTTGCTTTTTTTAGGTCAGCAGAAAGATCTAACAGAAATTTAATTTCTTGTGGAGTAAGATCTGAAAGCTTCAGAAAATTTTTATTTCTTAAATTGAATGCCATAACTTTTTAATTTATTATTGATTATTTACTAATTTTAATATTAATGCTTCAGAAAATGATTTTTAATGGTCAATCGACAATAATCATTATTCAATTTTTAATCTTCGTATTCTAATGTAATCTTTGTTCCGTAGGAACGATCTTCAAGTTTTGTTGCTTCAGTAATTACACTTTTCTTTCCTCCATTCTCAACAAATTGCAAACAAGCTTTAATTTTCGGAGCCATACTACCTTGTGCAAACTGACCTTCAGCAATATATTTTTCAATATCTGCTTTGTTCAAGAATTCCATTTTTTGTTCATTTTCTTTCTTATAATTTATATAAACATAAGGAACGTCAGTTAAAATATAAAACTCGTCAGCACCAATTCTTGCTCCCAATAATGCAGATGCAAAATCTTTATCGATAACTGCTTCTGCAGGTCTTACTTCATTTTTTTCGTCGATATAAACTGGTACTCCGCCACCACCAACAGAAACAACAATATTTCCTTCACGTGCAAGTTTTTTGACTATGTCTTCATTCATAATGCTAATAGGCTTAGGTGAAGGAACTACTCTTCTCCAACCACCATCAGCTTTTATTTCTTCTTTAAATTCCCAACCTTTATCGGCAGTTAATTTATCAGCCTGTTCTTTTGTATATATTCTACCTACACGTTTTTGTGGATCTTTAAATGCAGGGTCATTCTTATCAACTACTACTGAAGTTACTAGAACAACTATATTTTTCTCAATTCCATGCTTCTTTAAAACATTTCGAAGCATTCTTTCAATCATATAACCAATTCCACCTTGTGAATCAGCAACACAAATATCCAACGGCATTTGAGGAATGTTATACATCTGCTCCCCAGCATCGTTTCTCATTAAAATATTTCCAACTTGTGGTCCATTTCCATGACCAATAACAATATCATAACCTTCTTTGATTAAATACACAAGATTTTCTAAAGTGTCAAATGTATTTTGTTCTTGTTCTTCAATTGTTCCTATTTGGTTACCGCGCAACAGAGCGTTTCCTCCTAATGCAAGTACAGCTAATTTATTCATATTCACTAATTTATATATTATTACTAATTTGAGCTACAAATCTATAAAAAAAACATTTCAAAAATATAAAAACTATCTACTTTAATACACTATTAAACAAATGTTAAAAGACATTTTTTTTACTTTCATCAAATAATTAAACATACTTAAAAGTAAGTCTTTGATATTTTCTTTACTTTCACTATTTTAGTTAATTATTTTAAGTTTACGTTACACCCTTAACAAACGTATATGAGAATTAAGACAATTTTTGCTATTGCACTAGTTTTTACCTTATTAAATTCATGCAAAAAAATACAGCATAAAGATCGAATTAAGGAAGGTTATATTGAGTATGACATTGAGTATCTGGATAAATCCATGGATAGCTTTATGAGAGGTCTTTTACCTAAAAAAATGACAATTAAATTTAAAAACAATAATACACTTAATAAAATAGAAGGATTCTCAGGAATTGTAAGTTTTACTCATATTCAGAATTATAAAGAAAAAAAGAATATCACTTTAGTAAAGGTTTTAAATAAAAAATATAAGTACGTAGAAAAAATTAATGATAAATCAATGTTTTTTGAAGATCTCCCAAATATGCAAATTGAAATTCAAGATACAATTGTTGAGTTATGTGGATTTAAAAGTCAAAAAGCAAAAATAACTATTCCGGATTCTAATGTTGAACCATTTTTTATTTACTATACAAATGACATTATTATTAATAATGTTAATGCTCAAACTCCATTTAAATCAATTGATGGTGTTTTACTTGAATTCCAGCTTAAGCTTTACGACATGCCTATGAGGCTTACCGCAAGGAAGGTTCAAGAAGCAGAAATTTCTACAGATGACTTTGAAATACCGAAAGGCTATGCTTCTATCAATAAAAAAACGATGATTGAAATCATTGAATTGTTAAAACAATAACTCAATTTGTAATCGTTTCAATTTTTCTGTTAATTTTCCGTTTATTTATATTACTTTGTAATACATTTAATGCTTTAATGTAAGCAACAATTTGTTATTAAAATTATCAATGACTAAAAAAAATCCTAAACCTAAGGCTGGAAAGAAGAGAAAGAAAATATTTTCTGACGAAAGAGTAAAAATTATACTTGGTATTACAACCATTTTCATGGCTGCTTTTTTAACATTAGCATTCATCTCCTATTTCTTCACTTGGAAAACAGATCAAAGTTTTCAGTTTTCAAAAGTTGTTTCCGCTGCTGAAATTTCAGTTGAGAACTGGTCGGGAAAATCCGGTGCTCACTTTGCTAATTTATTTATTAATAAATGGTTTGGAGTTGCATCATTTACATTTCCCTTTTTATTTCTTGTAATAGGATTTCGTTTTTTTAAAATCAAAATATACCCTATTCGCAAAGCTTTTAAAATTACAATTATCGGAACATTAATACTTTCCGTTTTATTTGGTTATTTATTTGGCAATTCAAATGGTTACTTAGGTAGTGGACTTGGAGGTGGGCATGGTTTTATTATGGCTCAGTGGCTTAATTCCTTTTTAGGAAAAGCAGGAACAGCCTTTCTACTTTTGGTTATTGTTATATCATTTATCATACTTTCTTTTAAAAAATCTTACGATTGGATAAAAAAATTATCAACTGCATTATTTAAAAAAGACTATGCTGAATTTGATGATAAGCCTGCTAATGAAAATCAACCGATAGGTTCTACTCTGGAAAATCAGCAAGATGTTGTTGAAAAAGAATCGATTGAAGAAGATTTGATTTTTACTACAAAAAAATTAGAAGAAACAGAAACAAAAGAAGAAGGTCCTGAGTTCAATATTGAATTAAAAGAAAAAGAATCAGCTGAAAAAGAAGAAGAAATTGAATTAACAATAGAAGAAAAACATAAGGAAGAAAAGTTGAATGGGAGTTTAAAAAACTTACAACTTGAAGATTATGATCCAACTTTAGAGCTTTCTTCATATAAATTACCTCCTCTGGATTTATTAGAAGAACATGGACAAGATACAAACGGTGAAATAAATAAGGACGAAATTATTGCCAATAAAAACCGTATTGTTGAAACTCTTGCAAATTATAAGATCCAGATTGATAAGATAAAAGCAACCGTAGGTCCTACAGTTACACTATATGAAATTATTCCTGCTCCTGGCGTTCGAATTTCAAAGATTAAGAACCTTGAAGATGATATTGCACTAAGCTTAGCTGCTTTAGGAATTAGAATTATTGCACCTATTCCAGGTCGTGGTACAATTGGGATAGAAGTTCCTAACCAAAATCCGGAAATTGTTTCTATGCGTTCAATTCTCGAATCAAAAGTTTTTAGCGAATCAAAATATGATTTAGCAATTGGTTTGGGCAAAACAATTTCGAATGACACTATGGTTATTGACTTAGCAAAAATGCCTCACTTATTAGTTGCTGGTGCTACAGGTCAAGGTAAATCGGTTGGATTAAATGCTATTATAGCTTCATTATTATACAAAAAGCATCCTGCTCAATTAAAATTTGTAATGGTTGATCCTAAAAAAGTGGAATTAACTCTTTACACAAAAATTGAGAAGCATTTTTTAGCAATGCTTCCTGACTCAGAAGAATCCATAATAACTGATACTCAGAAGGTAGTAAATACACTAAATTCTTTGTGTATTGAAATGGATAATCGTTATAATTTGTTGAAATTAGGGCAAGTTCGAAATATAAAAGAGTATAACGCTAAATTTATAGCACGTAAATTAAATCCTGAAAAAGGACATAAATATTTACCATACATTGTTGTTATTGTTGATGAGTTTGCTGATTTAATAATGACAGCAGGGAGAGAAATTGAAGGACCAATAGCACGACTTGCACAATTAGCCCGAGCAATTGGAATACATTTGATTATTGCTACTCAGCGACCTTCAACAAATATTATTACTGGTACAATCAAGGCGAATTTCCCTGCACGTATTGCATTCAGAGTATCATCAATGATTGATTCAAGAACCATTCTTGACACACCTGGAGCAAATCAGTTAATTGGACGTGGAGATATGCTTGTTTCAACAGGAGGCGATTTAATTCGTTTACAATGTGCTTTTATCGACACTCCTGAATTAGATAAAATTACAGACTTTATTGGTGATCAACAAAGCTATCCAACAGCCTTTATTTTACCTGAATACACTCCTGAAGGAGCTGATGATACAATAGGTGAAGTTGATTTTTCTAAACGTGATGTAATGTTTGAAGATGCTGCAAGAATAGTTGTTAGGCATCAACAGGGATCAACCTCATTAATTCAGAGAAAATTCTCAATTGGCTACAATCGTGCAGGAAGAATTATTGATCAGCTTGAAGCTGCAAATATTGTTGGTCCATTTGAAGGAAGCAAAGCGCGACAAGTTCTTTTTCAAGATGAATACTCTTTGGAACAGTATTTGAAAGATTTCCTTGAAAACTTTTAATTCTATATTATGAAAAACATATTTTTATTTCTGGTATTTGTTTCCGGAATTACCATATCAGTTGCTCAGCAAGATCCTGAAGCAAAAAAAGTTCTCGATAAATTGTCAGAGAAAACAAAATCTTATAAAGTAATTAAAACAGATTTTACAATCGATTACAAAAATATTAAAGACAATACTCAAAATACTTCTTCGGGATCAATTGTGATGAAACAAGATATGTATCGAATGAGTTTTTTAAGTGCAGAATCTTTTTTTGATGGCAAAACACTTTGGAATTACATTCCTGAAGTTAGTGAAGTTAATATTACTGAACAAGATCCTAACAGTGAAGATATATTTAGCAATCCAAAGAAATTATTTACAATCTATGAGGAAGGTTATAAATATCAATTTATAAACAACGTAACCGAAAAAAATATTGAATATTCCATTATCGATCTCTATCCTTTTGATTTGGATGAAGATTTCTCAAGAATTAGATTGCAAATAAATACAAAAGAATTGTTTCTAAAATCGGCTACTATTTTTGGAAAGGATGGTTCTCATTATATTATTACTTTTAATAATTATGATACCAATTCAGATTTTGAAGATTCGTACTTTGTTTTTAATTCAGACGATTACCCTGAAGTTGAAATTATAGACATGCGATAAAGATATAAATCAAATTATACAAAAAAACAGCCCTTATCAGGCTGTTTTTTTATTTATTCTTTCTTTTCGGGGTATTTTATTCTGGCGTGATAGATATTCATTAATTTGTCTTTAAACAAAGCTTTAATTTCGGTAACATCCTTGAAATTAATTTCAACATAATCGAATTGACCTTCATCCATTTGTTCTGAAATAATCGATTCAACCAAATTACCTATTCTTTCTTCATTAATATCTGTAAGACTTCTTGATGCAGCTTCAACTGAATCAGCCATCATTAATACTGCCATCTCTTTTGAATAAGGTTTTGGTCCAGGATATGTAAACATGTTAATATCAACATCCTTTTCCGGAAATTTTTTAATATAAGATCTATAAAAATACTGAACCTTAGTTGTTCCGTGATGCGTTCTGATAAACTCTATTAGTTGATCTGGAAGAGAATGCTTCTTTGCCAATTCAATTCCATCTTTTACATGACTAATTATAATATTTGCACTCTCATCGAATTCATGCATGTCATGAGGATTAAATCCTGTTCTTTGATTTTCGATAAAATACACTGGATTATTCATTTTTCCAATATCATGATACAATGCTCCTGTTCTTACCAATAAAGGATTTCCACCAATTTTACGAATTGCTTCTTCGGCAAGGTTGGCAACCTGAAGTGAATGTTGAAATGTTCCAGGAGCCTTTTCCGCAAGATTTCTGAGTAATTTTTGATTTGAATCTGCTAATTCCATTAAAGTAAGATCTGAAACAAATCCAAATACTTTTTCAAATATGTAAATTAAAGGAAACGCAAGTAATATTAAACTTCCGTTGAAACCAAAATAAAGAAAATTACGAAATTCAATTCCCGAAAAATTACCTTCTTGTGTTATTGCTAAACCAAAATAAACAAAACTGTATGTTAAAATTACTAATCCTGCAGAAAGAAATAATTTTCCTCTTCTGTACAAATTGGTCAAGCTAAAAATGGCGATAATTCCTGCAATAAAACTAAGAAATACAAACTCAAAGCCGTTTGGTGCAAAAAATCCAACAAGCAATACAGTAATTATGTGAATAAATAATGCAAGTCGTGCATCATAAAAGGTTTTAATAATAATTGGAATAAGGGCAAAAGGGACTACATAAAGATACTTAATCGAAAATCTTGATACTATAACGATAATTAAAACAAGCATTAAAATAAAGACCGTTTTAGTAGTATGTTTTAAAATCTCAGGTCTGAAATTATATAAAAACAGGAATAATACTAAAATACATGCAAAAACGAAAATAATCTGACCAAGCAAAATTATTTGTGAAAAGAAACCGTCTCCTATCCTTGTCTCCGATTCATACTTCAGAGACTCAAGAACTCGATGCAACTGATTATCTATCACTTCCCCTTGAAATATAATCTTTTCTCCAGATTGAATCATTCCTTTTGTCAATGAAATATTATTTATCAAGTCATTTTTTACATTCTCAGAAGTATTCTCATCATAAAATAAATTCGGAACAATATATTCGTATAAATTAAAATTTAGATAAAATTCGGGATATCGTATTCTTACCTCATTATTGGTAATATATTCACTTATTGCATTCCTCACATGCTCGTATGCTGCCTTTTGAGTATAGCTTTCATTTAACCTTCCACTTACTGCAAGATTATTTTTAAGAATAATAATTTCATCATTCTCATTCATTGTTTCAGTTATTTCACTAATTTCTCTTATTCCATCTGAATATATATTAATAAGTACGTTATAGGCATATTCTTTAAAATCATCGGATACTTTCAAAAAATTCTGTTTCCTATATGAATTAAATTTTGTGTTTTCGGTTTCTTTCTGAGTTATAAATTCTTTTTGTTTTTCAGCATAGAAATTAACAAACTTCTCTGATTCTCTTTTTAAAACTGTGCTATCAAATTTAAAATAAGGACTAAAATATTTTAAAGAGCTATCTCTTTCTGCCTGAACTTGCTTATCACTTTTGTAAATTGGAAAATCGAACGGTGCAAATAGGTTTTCATGCGACCATGGTCGACCCTTCTGAAATTCATATCTAAATTTCCCTTCTCGTGGAAAAATATAAACTATCAGAGCAATTGTCAAAATGAATAAAAAAGCCCTGAAAATGTACTTATAATTTCTTTTTATATACTCAAAGAATTTTCTCATTTTCATTAATTGTTTGAATTAATACAAATGTATAAATTTTCATCCATATTATTCTTTCTATTTTAATCTTGATATAGCCTAATCAAAACAACAAGGAAAAACTATTTTTGTTGATTTAATACAAATTTGCTAAATCCTTAAATTCTTTATGAAGGAATTTGTAAATTTATCATATTAAAAATCCAATATATGAATCAGTACGGAATTAGTGAAATAAGCGTTGTACCATTAAGAAAAGAAGCAAGCGATCGAAGTGAAATGATTTCACAACTATTATTTGGTGAAACTTTTCAAATTATAGAAGAATCAGAAAAATGGAGTTTTATTAAAAGTACTTTTGATAATTACGAAGGGTGGATTGATAACAAGTGTATTAGTTATTTATCAGAAGAAATCTTTTTGCAATTAAATTCAAATCCTGAATTTATAACACAGAATCTATCAAGCACAATATTAAATACTCAAAATGAGCAAATAATATTACCTGCAGGTTGTACTTTACCAAACTTTAATAGTGAAGAGAAAAGCTTTACAATTAATAATAATCATTATATTTTATCAGGAGATTTTAATAGTAACAGTTTAGATATTGAATCATTAGCAAAGCAATATTTGAATTGCCCTTATTTATGGGGTGGTAAAAATCCTTATGGAATTGATTGTTCAGGTTTCGCTCAAGTAATTTATAAAATTAATGGAATTAAAATTCCACGCGATGCGGCTGATCAGGTTAAAGAAGGTAATATAGTTAATTTTATATCCGACACAAAACAAGGAGATTTAGCCTTTTTCGATAACGAAGATGGAGAAATTAATCATGTAGGGATTATCATTGGTAAAAATGAGATTATCCATGCTTCAGGGAAAGTAAGAATTGATAAATTAGATCAGCAAGGAATTTATAATCGTGAGCTAAAAAAATACACGCATAAATTACGTGTTATTAAAAGGATCAATTAAATAATTATAGATATGGGACAAATGCACATTTTAGTATTCATTGTTGCGATAATAATAGTTATATATGTTATTAGTAAGAGAATGCAACAAAAGGAAAAAGAAAAGCATTTAAACGACGAGAATAAAGATTAATCATGCTTTACACTTATGCTTATCCTCGCCCTTCGGTAACTGTTGATATTATAGTTACTAAAAAAGAAAAAAAATCTGAATACATTTTATTGATTGAGCGAAAAAACGAACCATTTAAAACCCAGTGGGCTTTACCAGGAGGTTTTATTGATATTAACGAAGAAATTGAAGTTGCAGCTTACCGAGAACTAAAAGAGGAAACATCTATATCTGATATTAAACTGGAACAATTCCGCACTTTTGGCAAACCTGGTCGCGATCCTCGAGGAAGAACCATCTCTGTTATTTATATAGGGAAATTAATAAACCTCAATCAGGAAATTAAAGCTGGTGACGATGCAAAGAATTTTAGCTGGTTTAATCTGAAGGTGCTTCCCGATATGGCTTTTGATCATAAAGATATTGTACAATACTATATTAATAACAGAGCATAAAAAAAGCTTCTTTTCAGAAGCTTTTTAAAATTATATTCATGTTATTACTTACATAATCATTCCTGCAGCAACAGTATTATTTGTTGCTTCATCTATTAAAATAATACTTCCTGTTTTTCTGTTTTTTCTATAAGTGTCGTAAAAAAGTGGTTTAGTAGTTTTAATGGTTATTTTAGCTATATCATTTAAACCAATCTTTTTATTCTCTGTATCTTGTTCAAGTGTATTTACATCAATTCTATACTTTACATCCCTGATAACACATCTTAAATCATTTGTTGTATGTTTAATCGCATATTTACCGCCAAGAATCATTGGCTTTTCATCGAACCAACAAATCATCATTTCAATATCCTGACCTGATTGTGGTAATCCGTTATCTTTTATAATAAGATCTCCCCTGCTAATATCAATATCATCTTCTAAAGAAATAGTAACAGATTGCGGAGCAAATGCTTCTTCTGTAATACCTTCAAAAATATCTATTGAACTAATTTTACTTTTCAAACCTGAAGGTAAAACTTGCACTTTATCTCCTTTATGAAATACTCCACCTTCGATTCTTCCAGCATATCCTCTGTAGTCATGATATTCCTCTTTCATCGGACGAATTACATATTGTACCGGGAATCTTGTGTCAACGTGGTTAATATCGCTTGCAATATGGATGTTTTCTAATAAATACATTAGAGTTGGTCCATCATACCAATCCATATTTTTTGATCTGTCAACAACATTGTCTCCTAATTTTGCACTAATAGGAACAAATCGGATATCATGAACATCTAATTTAGTAGCAATTTTATCAAAACCTGATTTTATATCATCAAATGCACTTTCTTTATAATCAACCAAATCCATCTTGTTTATACAAACAATAATATGTGGAATTTGTAATAATGAAGCTATAAATGCGTGTCTTAATGTTTGCTCAATAATTCCATTTCTTGCATCTACCAATATAAGTGCAACATTAGCAGTTGATGCTCCCGTAACCATATTTCTGGTATACTGAACATGTCCGGGAGTATCGGCTATAATAAATTTCCGCTTAGGTGTTGCAAAATAACGATAAGCTACATCAATTGTAATACCTTGCTCCCTTTCCGCCCGCAGACCATCAGTCAGTAAAGCCAGGTTAACCTCTCCGTCTCCGGTTTTTAAACTTGCCTTCTCGATAGCTTCCATCTGATCTTCAAAAATAGCTTTACTATCGTATAATAATCTGCCAATAAGTGTACTTTTGCCATCATCTACACTACCTGCTGTAGTAAATCGCAGAAGCTCCATATCTAAGTATCCTCTATTATAATCTTCTGACATAATATATAGTTCTGTTAAATTCTTACCAATTAAAAATATCCATCTTTCTTACGATCTTCCATTGCAGCTTCTGAGCGCTTATCATCATATCTACCACCACGTTCAGTAATTCTTGTAGAAGCAACTTCTTCAATAATTTCTTCCAATGAGTTAGCTTCTGATGCTACAGCACCAGTACAGGTCATATCACCTATTGTTCTAAAACGTATTATTCTCTTTACAGGAATTTCACCTTCCTTCAATTCAACAAATTCCCCTGCTGCAAGAATAGTTCCGTCACGTTCAACTACTTCTCTTTCATGAGAAAAATATAAATTCGGGATTGCAATATTTTCAAGCATTATATATTGCCAAACATCCATTTCTGTCCAGTTACTTATAGGAAAAACTCTAAAATGCTCTCCCATATGTTTCTTGCCATT
Organism: Bacteroidales bacterium; assembly: GCA_030637515.1. Classification (GTDB taxonomy): domain Bacteria; phylum Bacteroidota; class Bacteroidia; order Bacteroidales; family UBA12077; genus UBA12077. The sequence continues at coordinate 1,372 of DAOWGM010000056.1, read as the reverse complement.
AAAAATATTCCATAGTTCGGGACGTTGATTCTTAGGGTCCCATTGTCCAAATTCATCTCTATGTGAAAAGAATCTTTCTTTAGCACGTGCTTTTTCTTCATCACGTCTTCCTCCACCCATTGCACAATCGAACTTCATTGCCTCTATTCCATCAAGGAGAGTTGTAGTTTGCAATATGTTTCTACTGGCGTTTACTCCTGTTTCGTCGGTCACTTTTCCTTGATCAATTGAATCCTGAACATAGCGAACAATTAGCTTTGTTTCCGTGTCTTTCATTAGTTTATCACGAAAATCCAATGTTTCCTGAAAATTATGTCCTGTATCAATATGCATTAAAGAAAAAGGAACTCTTGCGGGCCAAAAAGCTTTCCTAGCCAAATGAAACATTATTATTGAGTCTTTTCCTCCAGAAAATAGCATGCAAGGATTCTCAAATTGAGCAACTACTTCTCTAATTACAAAAATTGATTCAGCTTCTAATTCTCTTAAGTGATTTATTCTATATTTATTATCCATTATATCCCAAATTTACTAATAGAGATTGCAAAATTAATCATTTTTATATTCTATCCTAAGTAAAAGCTTGTCTAAAATTTTCTTTACGCATTCATCAATACTAACTTCACTAGTTTTAATTTCCACATCCGGATTTTCAGGATTCTCATAGGGAGAATCAATGCCTGTGAAATTTTTTATCAATCCCGCCCTTGCTTTCGCATATAGCCCCTTTTCATCTCTTTGTTCACAAACTTCCAAAGGTGTATTAACGAAAATCTCAAAAAAATCTTTGTGGCCAATTATCTCTTTAGCCTGCTCTCTAATTTCTTTTGTTGGCGAAATAAAACAATTAATTAGAATTACACCACCCTGCATAAAAAGTTTTGATACTTCCGCTATTCTTCTTATATTTTCTTTTCTATCCTCTACTGTAAATTTAAGGTTATTATTTATTCCTGTCCTCACATTATCGCCATCAAGCAATTTTGTAAGATAACCGGCTTTGTGCAGCTCCAACTCTAAATTTTTCGCGATGGTTGTTTTTCCTGAACCTGATAATCCGGTAATCCAGACAACAATAGATCTTTGATTTAAGAGCTTTTCTTTATCCACTCTTTTTAAAATATTATCAAATATTGGATGAATATTTTTGTTTTTACTAATCATATGCTAATTGAATTTGAAATGCAAATTTATAAAAAATAGGAAAAAATGCAGTGTTTTTTTCTGATTTCTCTGTTAATACTATTACCGCTTATTTCAATTAAATTAAGCTCAATAATAACTGGAAAACTTTTATATTTTGATAAAAAGAAAATTAGGATTAATTTGTAAGTCATTAACCATAAAATCTTAAAAAAATGAGAAATACTTT
>DAOWGM010000080.1 GCA_030637515.1 Bacteroidales bacterium | reverse complement strand
ATATTTACCTTTAATTACTTTTTTACCTTGTTTCGCTAACGCATCTCTAAAATCAAGATAAACTGCTAAACCAGTTTTCCCTACACCAAAACCATTATCGCAACGTTCTTTTGCTGCACGTGATGCAACATCACGAGGAACTAAGTTCCCAAATGCAGGATAACGACGTTCTAAGAAATAATCACGCTCTTCGTCTGGAATATCTTTTGGTTTGCGTTTATCTCCTTCTGCTTTTGGCACCCAAATTCGACCATCATTTCTTAATGATTCAGACATTAAAGTCAACTTTGACTGATATTCGTTTAATACAGGAATACAAGTTGGGTGAATTTGAATAAAACTTGGATTTCCAAAAAATGCACCTTTTCTAAAAGCCGCCATTGCTGCAGAACCATTTGATTGTACTGCTAAAGTAGATAAATAATAAATTGTTCCGTATCCTCCAGTAGCTAACACAACAGCATGTGCTGCATGACGTTCAATTTCCCCAGTTATCAAATTACGAGTAATAATACCTCGTGCTTTACCATCAATCACAACAATATCAAGCATTTGTTGGCGACTATACATTGTAGCTTTACCTAAAGAAACTTGACGTTTTAGTGCAGAGTAACCTCCAAGAAGTACTTGTTGCCCTGTTTGTCCTTGGGCATAATTTGTTCGCGAAACTTGAACTCCACCAAATGTTCTATTTGCTAATGTTCCTCCATATTCACGTGCAAAAGGAACTCCTTGAGCAGTTAATTGGTCGATAATATTGCTACTCACTTCAGCCGCACGATAAACGTTTGCCTCTCGAGCACGATAATCACCACCTTTAATCATATCATAAAATAAACGATAAACACTGTCGCCATCGTTTTTATTATTTCTAGCAGCATTTATTCCACCTTGTGCTGCAACGGAGTGAGCACGACGAGCAGAATCCTGAAAACAAAAAACTTTAACATTATAACCCATTTCTGCTAATGAAGCAGCAGCAGGTGATCCTGCAATACCGGTTCCTACAACAATAATATCCAATTTCTTTCTGTTGTTTGGACTAACCAGTTTTTGCGTAGCTTTATATTTTGTCCACTTTTCAGCTAATGGACCTTCTGGTATTTTAGCATCTAATTTACTCATAGTGTATATATTACTATTTTTATTCGATTAATTAAATTACACAATGTATTTTATTAAGAAATACAATGGGATAAAAGCAAATCCACCTGCAACAATAGTTGCATATATATAAGCTATTACCTTAAGTCTGTAAATCCATTTTTCATTATCCCATCCAATGGTTTGGAATGCAGACCAAAAGCCGTGTGTAAGATGTAGAAACAGGAAGATTGCTCCAGCAATATACAGAGCATCATACCACCACCATACTTTGAAAACTCCGGCAACAAGTCCGTAAACATCATGAAGTTCTGTTAATCCTCCATCATATGAAATTGCAGCTACAGTTCCGAATTTAATCTTCCAGAAAAAATTCGCCAAATGAATAACAAGAAAAATCAATACTAAACCTCCAAGAATATACATATTTTTGGAAGCCCAGGAAGCATTTGCCTTAATTGCCACTTTATACTTTTGTGGTCTTGCCATCTGGTTTTTCAAGGTTATATAAGATGCATAAATAATATGCACAATAAACCCTAATGCTAAAATTGGTTCAACGACTTTCATTATCGGGTTACTACTCATAAAATTTGCAGCACTGTTAAATAGTTCGCCATCGCCAAAAAGCAATAAAGAATTTAAAAATAAATGGACCTTTAAAAACACCATGAGAAACAGTCCTGTTATACTCATGAAAAATTTCTGTCCAATAGATGAAGTGAAAAATTTGCTCATAGAATTTAATTTTTATAGAACATTATTTATAACTTGCAATTAAATTTAGAAACATATACATGTTTACACACAAATATATTTTCTAATCTAATCAATTCCAATGTTTAGAAACACAATCGAGATAATTTAAAACTGTTCTAAGTTATGAAATACCACCAGCTAAACAGCGCTTTATTTGAGAAAAACAGAAAGAAATTAATAAAATATTTACAGTCAAATTCGTTGACTCTTATTCATTCAAATGATCTGATGCCACGTAACGGTGATCAATATTTCCCATTTCGTCAAAGTTCCGATCTGTTTTATTTAACAGGTATTGACCAAGAAAAAACTATATTAACTCTTTGCCCAAATCATCCTAACAAAGCATTACGCGAGATACTTTTTATTATTGAAAGCAATGAAAAAATAGCAGTTTGGGAAGGACATAAATACACAAAAAAAGAAGCACAAAAAACATCAGGCATTACAACTGTAAAATTTATTAGTGAATTTGAGTCTGTTTTTCGTGAAATGGCAATTAAAGCAGAAAGCATATATCTTAACTTAAATGAAAATCCAAAATTTAATCCGGAAGTAATATCCGCAGATCAACGATTTGTTAAAACACTGGAAAACGAATTCCCTGCGCATGAAATTGAACGGCTTGCTCCAATAATGAAAAATCTTAGATTAAGAAAACAACCGGAAGAGATTGAATTAATGCAAAAAGCATGTGATATAACCGCATTGGCGTTTCAGCGCATACTTAAATTTATTAAGCCAGAAGTTACAGAATACCAGATAGAAGCAGAAATTACGCACGAATTCTTGTGGAACAAAGCGAGTGACCATGCTTATGCTCCTATTATTGCCAGCGGAAAAAGCGCTTGCGTGTTGCATTATATTGAAAACAATAAAAAATGTACTGATGGTGATTTGGTGTTAATGGATTTTGGAGCTGAATATGCAAATTACTCTGCAGATTGTACAAGGACTGTTCCTGTTAATGGGAAATTTACTCCAAGACAAAGAGAATGTTACGAAGCTGTTTTAAGAGTAATGAAAAAAGCAATAAGCTGGCTTACTCCGGGAACTACCATTAACCGGATTAATGAGAGAGTTGAAAAACTGCTCCAAGAAGAACACATAAAACTTGGATTGTACACACAAGAAGATGTTAACAATCAAGATCCGGCCAAACCTTTATTTAAAAAATATTATCCGCACGGAACCTGTCATTTTATAGGGCTTGATGTTCATGATGTAGGCGATAGAACAACCGTTCTTGAAGATGGAATGGTATTAACCTGCGAACCAGGGATTTATATTCCTGAAGAAAATATTGGTATCAGAATAGAAAACGATATTGTTGTTGGATTAAAACCTTTAGATTTAATGAAAGACATTCCAAGGGAAGTTGATGAAATTGAAAAGCTTATGTCGAAATAATAGTTGATTAAACTATAATTGTTACTTATTTGATTATAATTACAAAGTTAATTTAAATGTAAAAAGCTTATTATGACTTTTAATATAAACTGGGATAAAAGAGGTGCTTATGTTAAATTTCGTGGTGCAGTTAATGCACAGGATTTAATTGATGCCAACAACTACCTAATTAGTAATGCTAATTTTGAAGGTATTAACTATCAGATTTTTGATTTTCTAAATATTGAAAGCTTTAAAATAACTTCATTCGACATATCCATAGTTGGCGTAATGGATAAATCACAAACTGAATTTAAAAAAGATATGAAGATTGCCATTCTTACTCAAGATGACTATGTTAAAGAGATTGTGCGTGAATACGACCAGTTAATGGCAGGAAGTGAATGGATTACCAAGATTTTTGACGACATGGAAAGTGCAAAACAGTGGGTGAAAGAATGAGTTCCTTTTTATTTGTAAAAAATAAAAAGATCTATTACACGGACTCTGGTAAAGGAGAAACAATCGTTCTTTTACATGGATATCTTGAGTCTTTAGAAATATGGAATGAATTTTCTAAAGAGCTATCTAAAAAATTCAGAGTAATTGCATTTGATATTCCAGGACATGGAAAAAGCGATATGCTTTCAGAAATACATTCAATGGACATGCTTGCTGAAACAGTTTATCATGCTTTAAAAAAGCTTGAAATCAAAACGTGTTTCATGCTTGGACATTCAATGGGTGGATATGCCGTCTTAATGTTTCATAAACTTTTTTCCGAAATGCTTTCTGGGTTTTCTCTATTTCACTCACATCCCTTTGCTGACTCCGAAGAATCTATAAATAAAAGATTACGAGAAATAGAACTTGTAAAAGACGGAAAAAAAGATCTTATTGCAACTTTCAATACTCCCTTTGCGTTTGCTTCAGATAATACGGATCAATTTCAAGCAGAAATTGAAACTGCAAAAAAGATTGCTTTAAAAACATCTCAAGAAGGAATTATTGCAAATTTACACGCAATGATGAGCCGTCCCGATTTATCAGAATCGCTTAAGAAAACACTAATTCCTTTTTTATATATTTTTGGTAAAAAAGACAATTATATTGATTTTAAAACTGTAGTTCCAAAAATAAAAATGCCCGTAAAATCTGAACTTTATGTGCTTGAAAACTCCGGACATATGGGCTTTATTGAAGAAAAAACTGAATCAATAAATATTCTGATTAACTTTATTCAAAAACATATTAAATCATGAAAAAAATTCTAATTCTTCTTCTATTAACAATCGTTTTTTATTCCTGCAATGGAGAAAATCCTGTTACAGAAATTTCTGTAATACCACAACCAGTTTCAATTGAAAAAACAAACTCATCATTTGAATTAAACGAAAACACAACAATTGTATTCGAATATGGTGACGATGGCTTTGAAAAAGTTGCCCTTTATTTACAAAAAGAAATTAGCAAAATGCATCATCTGAGATTGAAAGTAATGACTTCAGGTAATCATCCTCCAAAAAACACAATTCTGCTTTTACAAGACATAAAAACAGATTACGGAGATGAAGGATATGCTTTAATTTCAAATAAAAATAATATTCAGATAACATCACGAACTCCTCGTGGTGGTTTTTACGGAACACAAACCTTGCTTCAACTTATTGATGTTAAACAAACTGAGTCTGGTTTTGAATATAACACAAGTATTGCCGGAGTAAAGATTTTTGATAAACCGGAGTTTACTTATCGAGGAATGCATCTGGATGTTTGCCGTCATTTTTACGATAAAGAATTCGTAAAAAAATACATTGATCTTTTAGCAATGCACAAAATGAATACTTTCCACTGGCATTTAACCGAAGATCAAGGTTGGAGAATTGAAATAAAGAAATACCCTAAGCTTACAGAAATTGGATCATACAGATCAGAAACCATGATTGATAAAAATTGGGATAAATTTGATGGAACACCTCATTCAGGATTTTATACACAGGAAGATATTAAAGAAATTGTAAAATATGCAGAAGATAGATTTATAACTATTATTCCTGAAATTGAAATGCCGGGTCATTCTCTTGCTGCACTTGCAGCTTATCCTGAGTTTGGATGTAATGGAGGACCATACAAGGTAGCAAAAACCTGGGGTGTTTTCGAAGATGTTTATTGTGCAGGGAATGATAATACTTTCAAATTTCTTGAAGATGTTCTTTCAGAAGTAATTGAACTATTTCCTGGAAAATACATCCATATTGGTGGTGATGAATGTCCCAAAGAACAATGGAAAAAATGTCCGAAATGTCAGCAAAGAATAAAAGAGGAAGGGCTTGCTGATGAATTTGAATTGCAATCGTATTTTATAAAAAGAATAGAAAAATTCCTGATAGCCAACGATAAAAAGCTGATTGGCTGGGACGAAATTCTTGAAGGAGGACTTGCTCCTGAAGCTACTGTTATGTCGTGGCGTGGTACAGAAGGTGGAATAGAAGCTGCCAAATCGGGACATGATGTAATAATGTCTCCAAATTCTGATTGTTATTTTGATCATTATCAGGCAGATCCTAAAAATGAACCTCTTGCTATTGGAGGTTTTACAAGTCTCGAAGATGTTTATAATTATTATCCGATTCCTGAAGAATTAAGTGCTAATGAAGCCAAACATATTTTAGGTGCACAAGCAAACTTATGGACAGAATATATTGCCACACCAGAACATTTAGAATATATGATTTTGCCACGAATGTGTGCTCTTTCAGAAGTAGTTTGGTCGAACAAACAAACTAAGAATTTTGATGATTTTAAAATCCGTTTAAAAAAGCATTTATATAGATTAGGATCTCAAAACTATAACTTTAGAATGCCCGAGTAGAAATAATTACTAAATATTCCTTTTCTTTTATCATATATTTCTGTTTGTTATGCTGTTTTGGTTTGTTCAAGTTTTTACCAAAAAAATCTATAATTTAGCAAACTAGTATATATGTATACTCGTATACTTTTTATTTTGATCTTAACAAGTCAGTAACTATTATGAAGATTAAACTTAAAATCAGACATAAAATACTTCTGTTTATTTTATTAACAACAATCCTAATTTATGCTTTTGCTATTGGCTTTATAAGTATAAAAAGTAAACAAATGGCATTTGACGATGCAGTTAAGATCTCTGACAATTATGTGAAAGGTGCTGCTAACGATGTTAGAGTTTATTTTGAAAGTTATTTAACAACAGTACAAGACTTAGGTAATACATTTAAGGTATATCAGGATATAGAAGAAGAAAATCGCAGGGATGTAGTGAGCAAAATAATGATTCGTTCTTTAAAAGCAAATCCTGACTTTTTAGCAATTTGGAGTACATGGGAACCAGGCGCCATTGATAACCTCGATCATCTTTATGCAAACAAAAAAGGTAGTAGCATAATAGGTAATTTTGGGCACTTATATTACAAACTGAATGGTGAAATTAAATTCGACGAATCGGTTGAATCAAATGCTGTAAGTGTTTATTCAGGAGATTATTATCAGAAACCAAAAGAAACTAAAAGAGAAGTAATCCTTGATCCTTATTATTATTCGTACTCAAAAAATAAAGAAAATGAGGTTCTTGAAACCAGTATTGTAGTTCCAATTATTTCAGATAGTAAATTTCTTGGTGTAATTGGTGCTGACATTCAGTTAAGCCAATTTCAGGAAATTATTAATAATGTAAAACCATTTGAAAATAGTATTGCATTTTTAACGTCAAATAATGGTGTTTATGTAGCAAATCCAAATCCTGAATTTATTGGAAAAACTGTAATAGAGCTTTTCCCTGAAGAGTCAAAAGAACAAAGAGTTATGGAACACATTGCCAACGGAGAGTTTCTGGGTTATTCTGTTGTTGGTTTAGATGGTTCAATGTATTATGTTGTATATGCACCTATCGAAATTGGAAATACCGGCACACCTTGGTCAATTGGTATTGCAGTTCCTATTGGTAAAGTGATGGCAAAAGCAACCAAAAATTTCAGGGTATCAATTCTTGTAGGAATTATTGGTTTATTAATTCTAAGTTTCATTATCTACACTATTTCCAACAACATCACAATTCCGATTTTGAAAATAACTGATTTTCTTAAGAATTTGTCAAAAGGACATATCGGAACCGAAATGTATGTAAAAATTAATACCGGAGATGAATTGGAAGTAATGGGCGAAGCTCTTAATAAATCAATAACCGGATTAATTGAGAAAACCGAATTTGCCCGTGATATTGGAAACGGAAATTTTGAAACTTCAGTTGAATTGTTAAGTGAACAAGATGTGTTAGGGGAATCGCTTATTGAAATGCGCGACAAACTAAAAAAAGCACAAGAAGAAGAAAACATAAGAAAAACTGAAGATGAAAAACGTAAATGGGCAAACGAAGGACTTGCTTTATTTGGTGATGTTTTAAGAAAAAATACGGATAATTTAAAGGAACTTGCTTTTGATATTATCATTAATGTTGTTAAATATTTAAAAGCTAATCAGGGAGGTTTATTCTTAAAAAATGATGATGACAGAAATGAAATTTACTATGATCTTATAGCCACTTATGCTTTTGATCGCAAAAAATTCAATGAAAAACGAATACATCATGGCGAGGGATTGGTAGGAACCTGTGCTATAGAAAAAGAAACTATTTATATTACGGATATTCCACAAGATTATATTTCAATTACCTCAGGATTAGGAGGAGCAACACCAAAAAGCATCCTAATTGTTCCATTGAAAATTGAAGAAGAAATCCTTGGTATATTAGAAATTGCCTCATTCAATACTTTCGAACAATATGAAATAGGATTTGTGGAGAAAATTGCACAAAATATTGCATCGACTTTATCTTCTGTAAAAGTAAGTGAACATACTTCACAACTACTTGAAAAAACGCAACAGCAAGCTGAAGAAATGGCTGCCCAGGAGGAAGAAATGCGTCAGAATATGGAGGAGTTACAAGCAACTCAAGAAGAAGCTGCACGCAAAACTTCAGAAATGGAAAGTTTTATTAATGCTCTTAACTCTACCAGTTTTGTAGCTGAATATGATTTAAACGGAAAAATCATTTTTGTAAATGATGCTTACTTAAATTTATTTGGCATTACTCAAAAAGAAGCAATCGGAACTCATCATTCTGAGAATGTAGATTTTACTGAAGAGCAAGAACGAAGGTATCAGCAATTCTGGAAAGATTTAAAAAGCGGAATGGTGAAAAAGGAAAAAACAAGAGTTACTATTAAAAATAACACCTATTTATTTATGGAATCATATACTCCTATTTATAATGAAGATGGTGATATATATAAAATCCTGAAAATTGCTAATGATATTTCAGAATATATTGAAGAATAAAATTTTACAGACTTAAACAAAAAAATACCGGAGTTCATAAACTCCGGTATTTTCATTTATTTAGTTTTTCAAATACAATCACTAATCATTAACAGTGTTATAAGGACAATAAGGATTTAGTCCCCGACCATAGCCTCTACCATATCCTGCTGTCTGACCATTTCCTTGTCCAAAGCCTGAACCTTGTCTGTAACCATTACCACTTCCTCTTCCAGAGCCTCTGCCATTTCTATGTCCTCTCATTGGTCTGCTATCAAAATAAACCTTTTGCTCATCAGTTAACTGACTTCTTACTTCCTGACGATGCTGTGCTGATGTTTTCATCATTTTGTTATGAACCTCAGTCATCTTGTCTATAACAGAATTAATTTCTTTTAAATCAGCGTTATCTGTAGTCTGTAAAGTTTGTTTTTTTGCTCTTAATTCATTCATTTGATTTCTGAAAGCTGTCATTTCTTTTAGATGAGCAATGCGAAGAGCTTCTATTTTATTCTGCTGCTCTTCTGTTAAGTCCTGCAACATCATACATGATTGGTTTTGTCCAAAACCTTTACCCTGATTTGAATGATTTCTACCTCGTTGTGCATATAAATTTGTTCCTGCGAACATCAATAATGCAATTGCTAATACTGTTACTGTTTTAATTCTTTGTGTTTTCATAATATTTATTTTTAATTTAATTAATCCAATTTCTACACTTTTGACACAAAGATTTCTTAAATATTACAATCGGATAGTTTTTTTGTTTTTTATCAAACTATGAAATAAAAAAAGCACTCATAAAGAGTGCTTTACTAAGCTTAAAACCCAAAATAATAATTAAATCAAATTAATCAACATTATTGGATTTGATAAGAATATTGTTAAAAGGTTTAATCTATCTCTTGACTTTCCTGAAAAAATTGGATTGCCGTTTTTAAAGTAGTATCAACCTCTTTAAATATTGGATAAAACCCGTCATTATCAATAACATTTCGAGCAATATTTGCTTTCAATAAAGTGCTTACAAGATGCCTTGATTTATCAAAACCTTTTGTTGAATCAGATACGCCATTTTCTTCTGCATAAGAGGAAAACTTATCAAATATCTTAATTGATTCAAGATAATTGTTGATTGAAGCAGCATCTTTATATATAATTAATGAGCTTCTGTTATTATCAACATATTCAAAAGCAAAATTATACAATACACCTTTTCTTATAACTTCAGCATAATATCTTGAAAATCCACTTGTATCTAAAGGAACAAAAATGTCTGGCATAATTCCCCCACCACCATAAACAGTATTTCCTTCAGGTGTTTTATACTTTAATGAGTCTGCAAAATGGATGCTGTCTGCCTCAGAAAATTCACCATGACGATATCGATCATTTAAATCATTAAAATATTCGTTTTTATCATCTGAGTATGGTTTTTGAATACTTCTTCCGGTAGGAGTATAATATCTTGCAATTGTTAATCGAATTACCGATCCATCATTTAACTGATAAGGCTCCTGCACCAATCCTTTTCCAAAAGATCTTCTTCCTATAATTATTCCCCTATCATTGTCCTGAATTGCTCCTGCAAGAATTTCGCTTGCCGAAGCAGCAAACTCGTCCTGTAATATAACTAACTCTATATCTTTACATACACCTCTTCTTGTTGAATATATTTCCTGCTTTGGGCTGGCTTTACCTTCAGTATAAACAATCAATTTACCTTCTTCTAAAAACTGATCAGCGATATCAGTTGCAGCAACCATGTATCCTCCGGTGTTACCACGCAGATCAAGTATTAATTTCTTTAATCCCTGTTTTTTTAATTCTTTGGCACCATCTACAAACTCTTTAAATGTTGTTCCTGCAAAACGATTAATTTTTATATATCCAACCTCACTATCAATCATATACGACACATCAACACTATACAAAGGTATTTCGTCGCGAATAATTTCTACATCTATTAAATCAGGAACATTATTTCTTAGTAGACTCACTTTTACTTTTGTGCCTTTTTCTCCTTTTAGCATTCCCACCACATCGTTACTTGGAATGTTTTTTCCGGCAATTAATGTGTCGTTTACTTTTATTATTCTATCGCCAGCAAGCACACCAACTTTGTTCGAAGGACCTCCTGTAATTACACTTATTATAATAGCTGTATCTGTTTGATGATTAAATACAACACCAATTCCTTCAAAATTACCTCTCATATCTTCGTTTACACTTAGCATTTCTTTTGCAGAAATGTAAACTGAATGTGGATCCAGTTCTTCAAGAATAGCAGGGATAGCTGATTCTTCAAGTTTTGCCCGTGAAACAGTATCAACGTAACGATTTTCCACATAATCAATAATCCTACCTAACTTATCATTAACCTGATACACCTGTGAATAATTCTCGTGCGGATTATTATTTAATAATTTCCCCAGTAAAATTCCTACTACTAATACAATAGCGAATAATAAAGGAAGATATATTTTGTTTATTTTTCCAGCCATGATTTATTGAATTTTAATATGATTGATCTCAATATTTGCTCTTTCCAGCAATTTTAATCCTTCTGTGTTATGATATTTATCGCAAAAAACAACCCTTTTTATACCTGACTGAATTATTAATTTGGAACATTCCATACAGGGAGATGTTGTTACATACAAGGTTGCATCTTGTGAGCTATTATTCGATTTTGCAACTTTTGTTATTGCGTTTGCTTCAGCATGTAAAACATATGGTTTGGTTAATTGGTTTTCATCTTCACAAATATTTTCAAATCCGGAAGGTGTTCCATTATAACCATCAGAAATTATCATCTTTTCTTTTACTATAATTGCACCTACTTGTCGGCGCTCACAATAAGAGTTTTTTGCCCAAATACGTGCCATCTCAAGATATCGCTTATCGTATTCTATCTGCTTATCTTTATTAAATTCTGATTTGCTCATATTTTTTTTATCATTATAAGGTAATAAAGATATACAAAAAAACCCTCTACAGGAGGGTTCTTTTAAGGATTTTGTACCTGAAGCCGGGGTCGAACCGGCACGAACTTGCGTTCACTGGTGTTTGAGACCAGCGCGTCTACCAATTCCGCCATTCAGGCAGGTAGATCTTAAATTTGAATTGCAAAAATAGAGAATAGTTTTATATT
>DAOWGM010000065.1 GCA_030637515.1 Bacteroidales bacterium | reverse complement strand
TCCTTCCTGATACTTTCAGAGAAGGAGTTTTGTTTTATTATATATAAATTACACTTTTTAAAACGATTTACTTTTGGCATTATCTTCTCCAATATATTGTTATAAGCATTAACAATATCATATTACTTATAATATACTACAGAAGACCACTACACGTGGTGGTTTTTCTTAAATCCTTTGCGTGTTTTTCGTCCAGAATTCTACATAACATAGCATGTTTTATATTTCTTTTATAAGAAAAAGATAAACCGGGAAGTGATCACTGTACCCATTTTTATAAACTCCGCCTGCGTGAGTTCTAAGTGGATATCCTTTATATCTTCCACTTTTTTGTTTTAAAAAGTCATCATTAAAAATCTTTGTCTTGTATAATTTAAAACTCGATTTATCTTTTCCAAGTAACGAATAAGAAACAATAATCTGATCAAATAAATTCCATCCATCCCTATAAGCCAATGTACCTAATCCCTTTTGGAAAAGAGGATAAGTTGTATTATATAATTCTCCTGGTTTAGTTTGATCAACAGTTTTTTTAGCTTTTAAATGCTTTATTACACTTTCATTAATCGGATCATCATTAAGATCTCCAACAATTATTATCTTGGCATTTTCGTCAATTTTCATCAAAGAATCAGCTAAAGATCTTGTTAAATCTGCCGCTGCATTCCTTAATGGTTTGCTTCGTTTTTCTCCACCGTATCGAGACGGCCAATGATTAACTATTATGTGAATTTTTTCTCCATCCAGTAATCCTGAAACAACTAATTGATCTCTGGTACGAAAATCATCCATTCCTTCAACCTTTAATGTAGTTGAGGTTGTTTTTGTTACCTCAAACATTGAAGCCTGATATAACAAACCTACGTCAACGCCTCTTCTATCTGGAGATTCATAATGAATGACCTTGTAGTTATATTTTGCTAAGGCAGGAGTTTTTACAAGATCCTCCAGAACCGCTCGATTCTCTATTTCTGAAACCCCAATAACCGCTGGTGGAATTTTTGCTACATCAGTTCCAATTTGAGCAATTACTTCCGACATGTTTTTTAATTTAGAGTAGTACTTCTTTGAGTCCCACTTTTTTAAACCTTCGGGAGTATACTCAATGTCTTTTTTATCAGGAGTGTCTAAAGTGTCAAAAAGATTTTCCAGATTGTAAAATGCGATGGTGGCAACCTTAAATTGTTTTTCTTGTGCCGAACCTGTATTTACTATCGCAAAGAAGGAAAAAATCACTAAAAAAAAGGCTTTAATTGTAATAATATTCTGTTTCATAGTATTGAGTTATAATTTGTTGGTAATTGTATGAAAAAATTTCGGAAGTTAAAAACTTAGTGTGTATTTTTACCTCCCTTCCCTTAAAATTAAGATTGTTTTTTTTGGTATGGGAAATAGGAATTTTAACAATCTAAAATATTAAACTAACCTAAACATATGAGACAATTTTTAGTGCTTATTTTTCTCTCTTTGTTTACCGCCTTTACATCTTTTGCTCAGACAGGTTCTGTTCAGGGGATTGTTAATGATGCTAACACCATAAAACCTGTTGAAAATATTTTAATTCAGGTGAATGGTACAAGTATTGAGGTTTTAACAAATAACAAAGGAGAATTCTTATTGGAAAATATTCCTGTTGGAACAGGAATATTAATTTTTACCGGAACTGATTACGAAACAAAACAGTTGGATTTTAAATTAAGTAACAATGAAGTTCTTAATATTGGAACTGTTGTAATGGTTTTTGGTGGTGGATTAGAAGATTTACCGATGATTGTACTTGAGCAATCTGATTTAGAGGATGAAAGCTCGCAGGCAATGAGTGGATTGCTTCAATCTTCTGACGATGTTTTTTCAGAGATTGCTGCTTATACTTTTGGAGCTGTCCGTTATAGAGCTCGTGGTTTTGATTCTGAGAATACCGCAATCTTTTTCAATGGAATTGAGATGAATGATATTGAAACAGGTAGACCCAATTACGGAAATTGGGGAGGTATAAATGATGTCATGCGAAATAAAGAGATTTATTTTGGTCAGGATAACAATGATTTAAGCTTGTCGTTTTTAGGAGGAGGAGTTAATATTCTTACGAAAGCTTCTGATTACCGTCCGGGAATTAAAGTTTCGTATATGTCTCGTTTAGCAAATTATAAAAATCGGGTAATGGCAACTGCTTCTACCGGTTTGATGGATAATGGTTGGGCTTATACAATTTCAGGTTCTTATCGTTGGGCTCAGGAAGGTTATGTTGATGGTACTGACTATAATGCTAAAGCAATGTTCTTAGCTGTAGAAAAAATACTTAACGACGATCATTCAATCTCCTTAACAGCATTTGCAACACCAAATAAAAGAGGGAAATTGATTGGCTCAACGCAAGAAGCTTATGATTTAGCAGGGTCTAACTATTATAACGCCAACTGGGGATATCAAGATGGTGAAGTAAGAAATTCAAGGGTAGCTGATGATTTTAAACCATATATCATGTTAAATCACGAATGGGATATAAATGAAAAAATGGATCTTACTTCAGCTGCTTCTTATTCTTTTGGACGTGATGGAAATACAGCATTAAATTGGGGTGATGCTCCGGATCCCCGACCTAATTATTACAGAAATCTTCCTTATTACAATCGTAATGATGAAAATTATGAGGGATGGACCCAGCAACAGGTTAATTGGGATGGATTGTACCAAGCTAATAGTGATGAGTATTATCTTGTTGAAGACTTAAATGGAATAGATGGAAACGACTATTTTGGAATACGTTCAAAATATATGGTGGAAAATCGTCGAATTGATCATAATCAGATTTCTGCTAATGTAAAGTTTAACTATGAATTTAATGAGGATTTAAATTTATTAGCTAATGTTAATTATACAAACTATAAAGGAAGACACTATAAGGAAGTAAATGATTTACTTGGAGGTGAATTCTGGCTTGATATTGATAAGTTCGCTGAAGGTGATGTGGATAATCCTGATCAGTTGCAGAGTGATTTAAATAATCCTAACACAATTGCTAAAGTAGGAGATGCCTTTGGTTACGACTATGATGCAAATATTAGCCGAATAGGAGGACAAGTTAAAGCAGATTATACTGTAATAAATAATTTGGATGTGTATTTGGGTTTAGGAATAACTAATACTACTTTTTACCGTACAGGAAATATGAAAGTAGGAAAATTCCCTGATGAATCTTATGGAGATTCTGAAAAACAGAATTATCTAAATTATAGTTTAAGAGGAGGATTGGAATATAAAATAACAGGTCGTCATATTGTTTATGCTAATGGATCTTATGTAACACGTGCTCCATATTTTGATGATGCTTATGTTTCTCCTCGTACAAGAGATCATTTAGCCGAAGGCTTAACCGACGAGAAAATAATGAGTTTCGATGTTAATTATTTAGCTCGCCTACCTTTTATTACAGCTCGTTTATCAGGATTCTATGCCACATTTCAAGATCAGGCCGATGTAATGAGTTTTTATCATGATGGTTACAAGAGTTTTGTAAACTATGCTATGACAGGTATTGATAAAAAACATTTTGGAATGGAATTAGGTATTGAAGGTAAAGTAACATCAACAATTACACTTTCCGGAGCAGCTTCTCTTGGTCAATATACATGGGATTCTCGTCCAAATGTTAGTATCACAAGGGATAATAATTCAGAATCTCTTGCAACAAATGAAGTTGTTTATGTAAAAGATTATAAAGTAGATGGAACTCCTCAAACAGCTCTTTCTTTTGGAGCTGAATACAGATCACCAAAATTTTGGTGGGTATCTGCTGATGTAAATTATTTTGATAATACGTATTTGAGCTTTAATCCTGCAAGAAGAACAACGCTAGCAGTAGAAGGTTTAGATATAAATTCAGATCTTGCTGATCAGATTTTAAGTCAGGAAAAATTACCTTCTTCATATACGGTTAATTTAAAAGCAGGAAAATCATGGCGATTTAGTAAGTATTATGTGAGTCTTTTTGCTGTTGTAAATAATGTGTTAGATAATCAGGAAATTATTACCGGAGGATATGAACAACTTCGATTCGATTATGAAAATAAAGATGTAAATAGATATCCTGCAAATTATTTCTACATGTATGGTAGAACTTACATGTTAATATTAACAGTTGCCTTAAACTAAAAAAATAAAAATTATATATCATGAAAAAATTTAACAAATATTCAAAAATGATAGCATTAGTAGTTGCTTTGGCTGCTATAATGTTTGCATGTGTCGAAGATGATTTCGATACTCCTCCAATTGCCTTAAAGCCTATAGGTGAAATTCTTACAATTCAAGAAGTAAAAGACATTTATTATGATTATGCAACATATAATGCTTTGGTGGAAGAAGATGCTTATATTTTTGCCTTAGATGCTTCAGTATATGCAACTGTAACCATGGATAATGAAACAGACAACAGTTATAAGTTTTTTTATATTCAGGATAATACAGGTGGCTTACCTGTTCGACAAGATGTTTCAGGAGGTATGTATATTGGGGACTCTGTTAGAGTATATCTCAAAGATCTTGTTATCATGAAATACAATGGAACCGTTTTTCAATTAAATAATATGAATAATTTGGGAGTAAATAGTGATACTAGTGTTGTTAAACAAGGTGTGAATAATAAAAGAGCTCCTGAAGAAGCTACTATAGCAGAAATAATGGCTAGTAATGAATCACAAGAGTATTATTATGGCAGATTAGTAAAATTAGTTGATGTGCAGTTTATTAGTACGGATACCGCAGAAACCTTTGCTTATCCTTCAACTCTTACAGACGAAAGTAGAATGCTTCAAGATACTGCAAATAATCAACTAATTGTTAGAACCAGTGGTTATGCAACTTTTGCGGGGGCTAGTGTTCCTGTTGGCAGTGGTTCAATTATTGGAGTTATTGGTAAATATAATGATAACTTGCAACTTGTCATTCGAAAACTTAGTGAAGTTGAGATGGGAAATGAAAGATTTGACGTTACTGGAAGTGGCGGCGGTGGTGGTGGCGGCGGCCCTGTTGATCCTGTTACCTCTTTTACAGCAGATTTCGAGGAATTTGTAGAGTACGATGATATTGAAATAGAAGGATGGCAAAACGAAATAGAGGCAGGAGACAGAGCTTGGCATGCAAAAGTATATGATGATAATGCATATGCGCAATTAAATGCTTATAATTCAACTGATCCAGAAAATATTGGGTGGTTAATAACACCTCCAATTGATTTTGATGTAAATTCAAATGAAGTTTTAAGTTTTAGATCTGCAGTAGCATTTTATACACATGAATCATTCGAATTGTTAATATCACTTGATTATGATGGTGAAAATTATCTGACAGCCACTTGGACGCCGTTAAGTGCAACAATAGCTGGTTCTGGTGATTCTGATTATGCATGGGTAAGTTCTGGTGATATTGATTTATCTTCTTATACAGGAGTAGGTTATGTCGCGTTTAAATACACAGGTGATGCTGATCAGAGTGAAACAGGAACATTTGTAATTGATGATGTTGTTTTAGAAGACAAACCTTAAGTAAAAATAACTTACTAAAAAACATCCGGATTTAATCCGGATGTTTTTTTTGCACATATCTCAAAACATTAAATGGAATATATTTTATTTGTTTGTAATTTTTTCTAAATCCTCAGGAATATCAATTCCCTTTGAATCAAAAGGAGTTTCTTAAGCTTTTATTTTATAATCATTTTCAATCCAGCGCATTTGTTCTAACGTTTCGGTTATCTTGTAGATATTAATTAAATACAGTAGGATTATAATACTTATATTACATTACATACTGCTTTAGCTGGCAATTTTTAATGGTCTTTACATCCTCTCGTAATAATAGTATTATTATCTGTTTTAGATGACAACCCTCCATAGAACCCAGCAAAACTTATATTTAGCCCAATATTATTACCAGTTCATATTCTGTATTAAATTCATTAAGTTATAAACGAGAGACCTCAGTTTGTTTAAGATTATATTTTAAAAAACCGTCTCTTTCTATGCATTAACATATAAAATGTCGGCTATATAATAAAATAGAAGTATTGTAATTTTGTTTTTAATGAGAATTTTTTAAAGAAAAAGAGGGTGTCCAAAATGGGCACCCTCTTTCATTTAGTTTATTGTTATATTTATTCCATATCAGGTCCTTCAATTAAAGTAAATTCAGGACTTGGTCCTGCTTTAGTAACCTGGAATTTCATTGAATATTTTCCATTTGTTCCATCATAAGTATTAAATACTACTCTGTAGCCCATATCAACACCATTTACCTGTAATAATGCATTTGGATATAATTCAGGCAATACTAATTCTCCGATTGCTTCCGCAACAGCCTCATCCCATGAATCAAATTCATCTGCATCAAAATTTCTGAGATCAAAATTACCATAATATGCACTTGCTCCGTAGTAATTTTCTGTATTATCAGGATGCTCATCAGTATTGGTCAAGTTAGCATTCACATAATCAACAATAATTTGAAAATCAGACGTAGCCATTACTACAGCTTCTGTTGGATCAAATACCCATTGATTTGTACTGCTTGAAACAACAAACTGATTAGTTACTTCAGCAATATAATCATAAGATGATTCCCATCCACTGGTGGTATATTCATAATTAGCAGCTAAAGTAAATAAATCGTCGTCTATACCATTATCATATTCAAATAAAACAGTTACCTCAAAACCAATACCTGCACCAGCATATTTAGCAGTAAGGAAGTTTGGTAAGTAATCTTTTGGCAATGCATCATCGGAAAAAGCTTTATCATAGCTTGGATCACCACCCATTGCTTTATAATCCATGCTTGTTAAATGATATAC
>DAOWGM010000005.1 GCA_030637515.1 Bacteroidales bacterium | reverse complement strand
ATGTTATTATTAGTACTTTTCTTTTTTCGCTCACTTCAATTATTAATAGTTTTCTTAATGCACTAACTATTAAAAAATCTTCTTTAACAGTTTCTTCATACTTACCTTATCTTCAACTATTTTGGCTAGTTCCGGGATTTGAACCCGCTCTTGTTTCATTGTATCCCGGTCGCGAATTGTAACTGTATTATCTTCTAATGTTTGATGATCGATAGTAATACAATATGGTGTTCCGATAGCATCCTGTCGGCGATAACGACGGCCAATAGAATCCTTCTCGTCATACTGACATATAAAATCAAACTTCAACTCGTTAATTATTTCGCGTGCTTTTTCCGGTAAACCATCTTTTTTAACTAATGGTAAAACAGCTAACTTTATTGGAGCCAGTGCAGGAGGAATTTGTAAAATTACTCTGGTATCTGATTCTCCATTTTCCTTTTTAAGTTCTTCCTCCTTTAAACAACCCGCAAGAATTGTTAAGAATGTTCTGTCTAAACCAATTGATGTTTCAACTACATAAGGAACATAACTTTCACCTGATTCAGGATCGTAATATTGTATTTTCTTTCCTGAAAATTTCTGATGTTGAGATAAATCAAAATCAGTTCTTGAATGAATTCCTTCTAATTCTTTAAATCCAAATGGGAATTCAAACTCAATATCGTAGGCTGCATTTGCATAGTGTGCTAATTTATCGTGCTTATGAAAACGATACTTTTCTTCAGGTAACCCCATTGCTTTATGCCATTTTATTCGCATCTCTTTCCAATATTCAAACCATTTCATTTCAGTTCCGGGTTTTACAAAGAATTGCAATTCCATTTGTTCAAATTCGCGCATACGGAAAATAAATTGACGGGCAACAATTTCGTTACGGAAAGCTTTACCAATTTGTGCAATGCCAAAAGGAATTTTCATACGACCAGTTTTCTGAACATTCAGGTAATTTACAAATATACCTTGAGCTGTTTCCGGACGTAAATATATTTTGCTTGCTCCATCGGCAACAGAACCAAGCTGAGTTTCGAACATTAAATTAAATTGACGAACATCTGTCCAATTCTTCGAGCCTGAAACAGGATCGGCAATTTCGCAATCAATAATAATTTGTTTTATTTCGTTTAAATCATCTGCTTCTAATGCCTTAACTAAACGACCCTGAATATCATCAATCTTTGCCTTGTTCCTTAATACATTCGGGTTTGTTTCAAGAAATTGTTTTTCGTCAAAATCATCACCAAATTTCTTTTTCCCTTTAGCAAGATCTTTATTAATTTTAGTCTGATATTTTTGAATGTGTTCTTCAATTAAATCATCAGCTCTATATCTCTTTTTTGAATCTTTATTATCAATTAAAGGATCGTTAAATGCACTTGTATGACCCGATGCGCTCCATATTGCAGGATGCATAAATATTGCAGTATCAATACCCACTATATTTTCATTCATTTTAACCATTGCATCCCACCAGAACTTTTTAATGTTGTTTTTTAATTCAACACCCATTTGTCCATAATCGTAAACTGCACTTAATCCATCATAAATTTCACTTGATTGGAAAATATACCCGTATTCTTTTGCGTGCGCAATTAGTTTTTTAAATAGATCGTCTTGAGCCATATCTGTATTATTATTTGATATTTTTTAATTAATCTGACAAAAATAATCGAAATAGTTTTTAAATCATAACAATATTAACTTATACAGATGTAAAGGTATAAAACCTCTATTTTGTGTATTTTTTCAATAACAATTTCTACCTTTGTTTATTAGTTACGAAAATTGAACATATATCATAATAATTTTGAATAAAGAATATCGATTAACGATTTTAGATTAATTTTCTTAGCTATAGTTTAAATAAGCGTTCGAAAGCAGATTTGTAATTCCTTGTAAACTAGAAACTTATCGGTGAAATTTTTATTGCCACTAAGACACAAAAACACTAAGAATACACTAAGTTTTATACGCCAAATTAAGCTAGAGCATTTTTCTTTTATAATAAGGGAGAATCTGTCTATAACAAATTTAGTTACTTCTAAAATCGAAATTCATTATTCCCTGCCTGACCGGCAGGCAGGCTTGTTCGATATTCTAATGTTTTTAACTTGTGGTAACATAAGATGATTAAATAATAAAATTTTTAAATCTCTTTTATAATGATTAAAGAAACAGATTTCCTGGTTATAGGATCTGGAATTGCAGGTTTAAGTTTCGCTTTAAAAGTTGCTGATTATGGTAAAGTTATACTTATAAGCAAAACCACTCTTTATGAGTCAAATACTAAATATGCTCAAGGGGGGATTGCAGCAGTTACTTACGAGCCTGACAATTATGAAAAACATATTAAAGATACTCTGACTGCCAGTGATGGATTATGTAATAAGGAAATTGTTGAAATGGTTGTTCGGGAAGCTCCTGCTCAAATAAAACAACTAATAGACTGGGGTGTAAATTTCGATCAGAACGAAAAAGGGAAATACGATTTAGGAAAAGAAGGAGGGCATTCTGAGTATCGTGTTTTACATCACAAAGATAATACAGGAGAAGAAATCCAAAATTCTTTAGTTAATCGTGTTAAGAATCATAAAAATATTGAGATTTTAGAAAATCATTTTGCCGTTGATTTAATTACCCAGCACCATTTAGGGAAACTGGTTAAGCGTAGCCATGGCGATACAGAATGTTATGGTGCATATGTGTTGGATTTAAAAACTGATCAGGTCAATACTTTTCTTTCAAAAATTACTATAATAGCTACAGGAGGAACAGGTAACTTATACGATACAACAACAAATCCTAAAATAGCAACAGGTGACGGAATTGCATTGGTTTATCGTGCAAAAGGCATTATAGAAAACATGGAATTTATCCAGTTTCATCCAACTTCCTTATATAATCCTGGAAAAAAACCTTCATTTTTAATTACTGAGGCTTTGCGTGGATTTGGAGCAATTTTAAAAACAAAAGCAGGGAAAGAGTTCATGCATAAATACGACAAGCGCGAAAGTCTTGCTCCCAGAGACATTGTTGCCCGTGCTATTGATCATGAAATGAAAATGTCGGGAGATGATTATGTTCATTTAGATTGTTGTCATCTTAATCCTGAAAAATTAAAGGATCATTTTCCTAATATTTATGAAAAATGTTTATCACTAAATATTGATATTACCAAAGATCCAATTCCTGTTATTCCGGCGGCACATTATATGTGTGGAGGAATTAAAGTTGATAAAAATGGATATAGTACAATTAATCGTCTTTATGCAATCGGCGAAGTTTCTTCAACCGGATTGCACGGAGCAAATAGATTAGCATCAAACTCATTATCTGAAGCTGTTGTTTATGCAGATCGAGCTGCTAAAGATGTAATTAAAAAAATAGCTCATCTGGAGATTAATAATAATATACCGGAATGGGATGCGCATGGGACTACCTATCCCGAAGAAATGATTATGATTACTCAGAATTACAAAGAGATGCAACAAATAATGAGTAATTATGTGGGAATAGTTCGTTCAAATCTACGTTTGGAAAGAGCTCTTCGGCGCTTGGAAATAATTTATACGGAAACTGAAAAGCTGTACGAGAAATCAATACTTTCACAAAAACTATGCGAGCTTCGTAATTTAATTAATGTGGGATTTTTAATCATAAAAATGGCTCAAAACCTTCACGAAAGTCGCGGATTACATTATTCTATTGATTATCCTAAAAAAGGATTTGTTAGCGAATTTTAAACAAATTAAAAAACAATGCCAAATAAAACCAGAAAAATACTTAGTCCTATATTATTTCCATTAAGCTTACTTTATGGATTTATTATTTATATCAGAAATAGATTATATGATTACAAAATCATTAAATCAAACCAATTTAAAATTCCATTAATTACTGTTGGAAATATAACAGTAGGAGGAACAGGTAAAACTCCTCACATAGAATATTTAGTCGATTTATTAAAATCTGAGTTCAATATTGCTACATTAAGTCGTGGATATAAAAGAAAAACAAAAGGATTTATTCTATCAAGTTCCGATTCTACAGTTACAGAAATAGGTGATGAACCACGACAAATAAAACAAAAATTCCCTGATATTGATGTTGCTGTTGATGCCGACCGTACCAATGGAATTAATCAACTTGTTAAGCAAAATAAGGATCTTGATGTAATATTATTAGATGATGCTTTTCAACACCGAAAAGTTATTTCCAATCTCTCAATATTATTAATTGATTACTCTCGCCATATTGATGAAGATTTTATTCTTCCATTTGGAGATTTACGTGAACAAGCTTTCGAAAAAAGAAGAGCAAACATAATAATAATAACCAAATCGCCAAAAGATTTAAAACCTATTGAGCGAAGAATTATTTTTACTAAATTAAATGCATATCCTTTTCAGTTTGTGTATTTTACTACTTTTGATTATGATAATGTAAAATCTATTTTTAACAGTTCACAAAATCAAAATAATAATGAGAATTTCAAAGATTATTACATCTTGTTGGTAACCGGAATTGCAAATCCTAAGCCTTTAAAAGAATATATTGCAGAAAATATTTCCAAAAATATCACAGAATTAGAATATTCGGATCATTACAATTTTAAAGAAGCTGATTTTAAGAGGATTGGGCGAAACTTCAACTCAATTAAATCAGATAAAAAAATCATTATTACAACAGAAAAAGATGCAATGCGTTTACAAAAATTTAGTAATATTGCTGAT